>DATIKJ010000037.1:0-2883 GCA_035477615.1 Spirochaetia bacterium
GATTGAGGAATAAGAGCTTGCTCGTCATCTTTTCCATAACAATACTGTTATGGAAATATTATTCCTGTGCTTCCTCTTATATTCGCTCATAACTTCGTTATGATGCTTGAATATAGACTACGGACTTTTTGTTTCGGGAAAATTTATATTTGGAAAATAATTGCTTTCGGTTATTTCTTTTTAGAAAATAGTAATTAATATGTATTTTGGGTATTCAATAAATGAGGTGATCTGTTATTATTAGCCATATTATGTTCGAGTCTTTATGGAGATTAGCAACGCTGGATGTGGGTATCGATTTGGGTACCGCTAATACTGTGGTGCATGTGGCTGGTAAAGGAGTGGTGATTCGTCAGCCGTCTGTGGTGGCTCGACACATGAAGACAAAAGAGATTTTGGCCATTGGTGAGGAAGCAAAAAAAATGTTGGGAAAAAATCCATCAAGTATTGAAGTGGTGCGTCCTTTGCGTGATGGAGTGATAGCGGATTTTGATGCAGCAGAGGCGATGCTCAAACATTACATTGTGGAAGTTCATGAGTTTTATAAAGGTCTTGGTTTTAAGATCGCCCGTCCTCGAGTTGCCATTGGAATTCCATCAGGAGTGACAGAAGTAGAGCGAAGAGCTGTTCAAGAAGCAGCTTTGTCGGCAGGAGCTCGTGCTGCTTTTTTAATAGAAGAGCCAATGGCAGCGGCGATTGGATCGGGATTGCCTATTGAAAAAGCAGAAGGTCAAATGGTGTGTGATATTGGCGGCGGTACATCGGAAATCGGAGTGATTTCTTTAGGGGGGTTGGTGCTCAATCGAAGTTTGCGAGTAGCAGGAGATGAGTTAACAGAAGCGATCACAAATTTTGTTCGTTTGAAATACAACTTACTATTAGGTGAAAGCACAGCAGAAGAGATAAAAATAAAAGTAGGGTCGGCTTATCCATTAAAGTGTGAGAAAGAAGGAAAACCATTGGAAGTGGTTGTACGTGGAAGGAGTTTGGAGAATGGTCTACCAAAATCGATGAAATTAAATAGTGTGGAGATTAGGGAAGCGATGATGCCGGTTATTAATCAGATTTTGTCAGAGATTACCTTAATCATCGAAGAGACACCACCTGATCTGGTGGCAGATATCTTGGAAAAAGGAATGGTTATGGCAGGAGGTGGATCTCTCATTCGGAGTATTGATAAGCTGATTTCCGAACAGACAGGTATGCCGGTATGGGTGACGGATACACCGCTTGAGGCTGTGGTTCGTGGCTGTGCTAGGGTGTTGGAGAATGACAAACTATTAAGTAAGGTAAGAGTTGTTGGGGGTTTGAGGTAGTATCCATAATTGTAAAGAGGATGAGTTTGCTTTTTTTATGGTTCGAGGATGATGACCAGACCACTAGGATTTTCTTTCAGTGATGATTCCAGTTTTATTTGAGCTTTTTGGAGTGGTTCTTGTTGATCGGAAATTATTTTCTGAATTTTGCCAATGACTAAGTTGCCTGGAATAAGTTCACCTGGTTCGGTAAAAACATAATCACCAATAGCAATAGGTGAAAGACTGGAAATACCGGTAATTTGGGGGATGTTATTTTGGTGTTTGAATTGGCCCTTTTGATTTGAAGAAGTGTGAACGGAGAGTGTTTGGAAACGATCATTATCAAGGGGAATAATATCGATAACAGAGCCTTTGATAGCAGAGACAGTACCAAGAAGAGTTTTTCCACTAATGAGTGGTTGGCCGATTTTAACTTTATCAAGAGGTAAGGAGGATGAAACAGAGTTATTGCCGATGGAGCCGATCAGTCTTACAGGGAGAATAGATTTAAAGTCTGAGATTGTATCCACGACTTTAGAGTCGAAGAGTAGTTGTTTAAGTTGTTCATTTTCTGAGAGGAGGTAGCTATTTTGAGTAGTAAGATCTTTGTTTTGTTGGCGAAGTCTAGGAAGGCTTTTGATAAAAGTAGTTTGTGTTTCTATATTATGACGGAAAAAACTTATTGGTAGGTGGACGGGGGTGAGAATGGTATAAAAAATTTGATCTAAAGTATTACCGATTGTGAGTTTGCTGGCGATAGACAAAAGTATTGCAAAAAGGAGAGGGAGAATAAGAGAGTTAATTTTTGAGTTGGTCATATACAATATGTATCAGGAATATGGACAAGCAATCCAAGAATACCACAAAAACAATTTTAACTCTTTTGGCGATGGTGCTTTTGGGAGAAGGAGTTTTGGGCTGGGGGCTTTACTGGCCATTTCTTCTGACTCTAATAAATAGGGGAGGAGTGTACTGGCTAGCTTTAGGGGTGGGAATATTGGTATCAGTACTGCGTGGACTTTCGGTGGGCTTGCCAAGTTTATTTATCTTAGTAGTGGTGGGTGGTTTATCTTTGGTGATGAGTACTCGGAAAGAAGTTGGATGGATAATTATATTACTGGGAGCATTGTGTAGTGTTGTTTTTGATATTGTTTTTGGTTTGAGTTGGAGTATCTGGGAAGTGCTAGCAATAATTGTAGTTGGATTTTTCTCTCTGTCTTGGTTTGAGAAAACAGAAACGATCAGAATAAATTATTAGTATGAGTGAGACAAAGTCTTTTGGTTTAATCAGTGTGATTTTGATTCTGCTATTTGCAGTTGGATTTTCTAGAGTCTTTTTTTTGACTGTATTTATGGGGGGGCATTTTTCGGACCTGGCTAAAGGGAATATGGTGAGGGTGGAACTGGTGGAGTCAAAAAGGGGAGTGATTACAGACAAAAATGGAAAGTTTTTGGCGATGAATATTGAGAATGGGGGAAAGTTGGTGCGGTTTTACCCAATGGGTGAGGTAACGGCAGGACTAGTGGGATACACAGGTAAACCATCGGATGAAGGAACAACTGGAGATATTATGGTTGGAAAATC
>DATIKJ010000038.1:0-15424 GCA_035477615.1 Spirochaetia bacterium
ACTTACACCAATTTCTGACCCGGGTCGACTTGTCTTTCTTCACTGTGACACAGGCATCGTTGAGGTCTATCGAGCCTAAGTTCTACCCCGCCCAAAGGCGGGGTTTTTCTTTACACTTGACTCTCAATGCCAATTATTATAAGATACGCCACTCAACAGTTCTTTAATATTCACCTAGGAGGACATTTTGATTCTGTCTGTCCCAAATTCAAAACAATTAGAACTTATCTCTCTCATTGATGAGATTAAGCTTCCATCATGGCAAATAACCTCTGGACTCGTCAATCATCAGTTCAACATTATCATCGAAACACGAGCAGTTTTTCCTTCCAAAAAATCACATCTAATTGCCATCATCGAATACGATGAAGAAAACAGCACTCTTCTTCTCCACTTCGCAAAAAGAGTATCACCAGCAAACATCAAAGGGATCAAGCAATCCCTGAAAAAGCTAGATCAGTTCTTAGTCCAAATTATCTAAAAGGAGAAATAATGGATTACCAAACTATAAAAGAAAGGTGTCATCACAACACATATTTAGCCGATACTCTAAGCTCAAGGCTTAACATCCCCATACCTCAAAACAAGACGGACATGTCACAAGATTTTCTTAAACTAGATATGCGCCGTTGTCTTCTCAATGCCATCGGGGCAGATCAAACCGAAATTCTGCTTGAAATGAATAAAATCGCCGTCAATTTTGATGAACTAGTTTTTGTATATCTCAAAAAATGCCGGTTATCACTGCAAAATCCAGAATTCGACAACCTACTTCAAAAAATTTCCGAAGCCGCCACCTCATTTCCTCAAAAACTGGACACTCTTCTACTAATTGCTTCAGAAGAATCAGAAACTGGAAAGAAAATCTTTCAAAGTCTTTCCCAAAAAATGAGTTTCAACGACTTGGTTATTTTCATTAATGCTGGTTATTACGATCAAGACGTCTTCAGCTTTATCATCAACCAAATGGTCAAGCTTCTTCAAGAAGAGATTGATAAAGAAAAGCCAGTTGCCGCCCCCAGCCCCAATCGCATCCTGCCAGATGGCGAGTACTACGAAGAATTTATCGTCTCCCCCTAGCCTCACCACCGCCCCTTCATTTCTGTGAATGAAGGGGCTTTTTCTTGACAAAATACCCCATTTATGGTATTATAGGCTATCAAGTTCGTCCTTTACTAATTTAAAAAAACCAAGGGAGGTTTTCATGAAAAAGACAGTTTTTGCGCTTTTTGTGGTTATCCTGCTTTCGAGTCTGCTCTCCGCCTGCGATACTCCAAAAACGGAAGTACTCAAAAACCCTGCCCCAGACCATGAAAGGGCGCGGATGTTCTTAACTGAACGCCCCATGCAGGTATGTGAAAAAACCGATCATTTTTCGCAAGACTCTTTTATCAAGCAATCCAGTTTTAAACACAACAAGCTCAACGAGGATACATACGGCGTTGAGTACACAGTATGGATAAAAGAAGTAAAAATCAACGATCGAATAGTGGTCGTTGATTACACCAACGACCCAAAACTGACTGAAGTTTTCCAATCAGTCGAATTGGAACACATATACGAGCTCGATCCAGAAAAATATATAGACCGAGCAAATGAAATATTGACTGCAAAAGTCGTTAAAACCACCATCTCTTACACACTTAAGTGGCAGGAGATTGAAGATCTGGATGATGTCGAATACGACATCAGAATGATGATTCGAGAATACTATAAGGGGGAAAATGGCAATTACTGGGGCTGGCTTCCCCAAGGCGATGAAAACTGTTCCTCCACTATCATCTACAACGGTGAATAATCCACGTGCCCTCCGTAAGGAGGGCTTTTTCTTGCCTAAAAACCCTTTCGAAACACCGGGACTTTCTTCTTTTTTGATTCCGTATGTCGTTCTGCCTTCCCAAACCCTGCCTGACGACTTGGTAGGTTGATCCGTGATCTATTCAAATTTTCCACTTTCTCCTTTTCCGCCTCAATTTCCTTCCGAATCGACTTAAAATCCACAAAATCATCTCCAGTCAGCTCTCTCATCTCTCTCGCCGTTCTCTCTATTCTAGCCAGCACCCGAATTTTTTTCTTCTTATTCTTCAGATACTCCAGTATCGGCGCAAAGTCTCCATCTCCCGACAGCACCACAACTTCGTTGTACTGCGACATAAATCTCATCATGTCAAAAGTCAGATCCACATCACAGTTCGCTTTCGTTGTCGTTGTTCCCTCGGCACTAGTAAACACTTTTGTTGGCTTAATACGCAGATTGTAGCCATACTTTTTCAATTCCAGATAAAACTTTGCTCTCTCCAGTTGTTTTTCCAAAAGCACAATATCAGCCTCAGTTTTGTCCTTTTCCAGTAGTTTACCTTCAAAATACTTCACCAAATCATTGAGGTCAATTCTCTTTCCCTCTTCTGCTTTGTACTGATCCACGTCTACCCCGGCATAATAAAACACCTTAGTCACCAAAAACTTCTCCCGTAAATACTTGATCAGTTTCTCATAGTCAATTCGCCAATGCAGGCTCTTCTCACCACCATAAAACAGATTCGCCGCATCTACAAATGCATAAATCGATTTTCCTCTTTTGTCCATATCTTTATACTACTCTACCTATATTTTACCCACCATCCTTAAGCGAAGCCAAAAACTCCTTGTTGCTCTTAGTTTTCTGCAAGCGAGACATCAAAACTTCAGTTCTCTCATTATCTCCCAGCATGTCAAGCATCCGGCGCATTAAGATGATGCTCTGATACTCCATCGAGTCAAACAAAAGATCGTCCCTGCGTGTTCCACTTCTATTTACATCAATCGATGGATAAATACGTCTCTCAGCCAAACGACGATCAAGATGAAGTTCCATGTTGCCAGTACCCTTAAACTCTTCATAAACCAAGTCATCCATACGTGAACCGGTATCGATAAGGGCAGTACCGATGATAGTCAAACTTCCGCCGCCTTCGATCTTACGAGCCGCCCCAAAAAACTTTTTAGGAGGGTACAAAGCGGCTGGATCAAATCCACCGGATAGAGTACGACCGGATGTAGGAATAGCCAAGTTGTAAGCACGAGCCAAACGAGTCACTGAGTCAAGTAGAATCACCACATCTTTTCCCTGCTCTACTAACCTTTTAGCACGCTCCAAGGCAATTTCAGCTACTTTGGTCTGTTCTTCAGCTTTCTCATCAAAGTTACTAGCAGCAGTCTCACCAAGCATTGCTGAGTCCTTGGTAATGGCTTTTATGTGTCTACTGATGTCGGTTACCTCCTCAGGACGCTCACCTACAAGAACGGCAATAATATGTATCTCAGGATAGTTGGCCGCAATTCCCGAAGCAATCTCCTTTATCACCGTAGTTTTACCAGCCTTAGGTGGCGAAACGATGATTCCACGCTGTCCACGACCAATAGGTGCACAAAGGTCAATCAAACGAGTCGACAATACTTCTTTTCCTGTTTCTAGCTTCAACTTTTCAAAAGGATAGATTGGAATCCCTTTCTCAAATCTTGGTCTCTCCACCATTTTTACCGCATCCACTCCGTTAATTTTGGTGATCTGCACCATGTTCCAGTAAGGTTCGTTCTCCTTGGGTCTACGAGCCAAGCCTACTACCACATCTCCAGCACGCAGTTTGACGCTTCTAGCCATCTGTGAAGTGATAAACACATCATTTTCTCCTGGTCGATACTCAGCTCGAGCCATTGCCCGGCCATCAGATCCAAAAATATCCACAATGCCGGTCACCTCTTCGGTGATTACTGGTTCTTGTGGTGCTCGTACAAATGAAGTTCTCATCATCGGGCGCTGTTGTTGGTAAGCGGGGCGCACATAAGGTCTACCTTGATACTGAGGAGGTAGTTGGTTAGGGGCTACTGGTGGTCGAACAGTGGTAGTTGTAGTCACGTTCACTGGTACCACAGGCACAGGGGTAGCTTCAACAACAGGCTGTTTTACCTCTACAGGAGCTACTTTTGGCTCAGCGACGGCAACAGTTTTTTTTACACGAGTCTTGGCTTTTTCTGCCATAAGATAGGAATTTGATTATTTAGTAAAAATTTGGAAACTTAAAAATATCATCGCAGATTTTTGGGAAGGAAATTTGATGGGAACAACTCAATTCTACATCGGATGAATCCTCTGTCAAGCGGTAGTCCTCAACCCCGTCCCTCCATAATGCTCCATGAGCCGTGTTCGAATAGAACAAGAAGGCGAATGGTAAATATGGATGGGATACCTATTGTGACTGCGATTCCCCGCCAAATGGCGGAGCTCGTAGTCAAACCTCACTTCCGGATAAATGCAAACATACATCATCCCCGTTATTTCGAGGATCTTTTTAGAATCAACAGACGGGAGGTTGTTTGAGAACCAATAAGTCGATTAAGGGTGAAACGCGTAAGGCCTTAGCTGCAGCGCCAGGTTTTGAGAAAGGCACTGCGAACCAAACCCATTTCACCTTTAATCGATTCAAAGGTATGTCAAACTAATGCGTAGTATATCACCTGAACCTGAATTTGTCAAATATATGTCTATAGGCTCACTTTACTATATCAATCTAGCAATTTCCATCTCACTAATAAAAATTTTTAATAACTGCTAATATTAGATATGCGACTCACCAAAAAATCATTTGTCACTCTTGGCATCATTTTCTGGATCTCCGCCTCAGTTATGGCTCTTCTACCCTCCTGGCCACATCTTTACTATCGCCTCTTCCCCGATGTTTCCTCTGCCCTAGCCTCCACAATAGCCTCTACAGTCGCACCAAACCAATCTCCTGCGCCAACCACCCCTATCAAGACCCCTGAAACAAAAGAGATTATCCTACCCGACATCGATCCCTCACTACCCAAAGAAAACGGCCTCATCATCGACAAAATTGGCGTCAAAGGCCTTGTCCATGAAGGCACCGACTGGGAAAATATCCTAAAGCTTGGTATCTGGCGTGCCCCTGAATTCGGTAATCCGGAAGATAATTCCAAGCCCATCATTCTCGCCGCCCATCGCTGGGGATATCTTCAGTGGTCTGCCGCCTTCCGAAAACTTAATTCTTTCTACGCCCTCCCCAACTTAGTCGTCGGCGACACCATTAAGGTCATTTGGAACCAAAGGCCATATGAATACAAAGTTTACTCGGTTGCAACAGGCACAAAGATTTCCGAATATAAGGCGAATCTGATCCTATATACCTGCCAAATGTGGAATTCTCCAGAAAGATTCTTTGTCTACGCCAATAGGATATAATATCGACAGCACATTCACCTATTCAAAAAAATAAAAAGGAGTTTCTCTTGAATCAATCGGACTATCCATCTATTAGTTCTCATGGCAAATCAATCAAAAAATGCAATACGATCATTCTTATCGCCTTAGTCATCAATGCTCTCGCAGCCATCTTGATCGGAGTCGGATTTTATTTTAATATTTTCCTTCTCCATGCCATTTTTATCCCTGTTCTCATCACTGGCACTATGATTCAACAAATAGCAGACGGAAAACGCAATCAAGAATGGAGTCTTATACAAACCAAAGTCATTGAACAAGTTCTCGAATTAAACCTTACCAAACTACAAACGTCCTCAGAAGAAACAAAAAAATCATAAGAAACTCAATCAACCCTCCATTTTGGAGGGTTTTTTACTGTCCCGCTTGAGAACCTGGGAAAGGAGCAGGTGTCGTTGCACTCACTGCTGGTTGCTCAGTTGTCAAAGGTTGATTCCATTGG
This sequence comes from Spirochaetia bacterium, assembly GCA_035477615.1. GTDB lineage: Bacteria > Patescibacteriota > Microgenomatia > UBA1400 > MFAQ01 > UBA2277. The sequence goes on from DATIKJ010000038.1 coordinate 5,718, forward strand.
GGAGCTTGCACTACAGGTTGTACTGGCTCAGTCACCTGAAGTACCGGTTCTGCCGCTTGTGCTGGTTGTTCATTCCAAGAACTTTGGGGTATCACTGGTACAGCAGGCTCTGCTACAGGAGCAACTTCCGTCGCTGGAACCTCATTTAAAGCTTCAACAGGAATGTTACCACTGGTCATACCTTCAATCTCCTTGTCTACCTCTTCTCTCTCTTCATCCAAGCGGGCAAACTTTTCATCGGCTTTTTCGCTCAGTTCATCCATCTGTTGATTAGCCACACCTTCAACCGCAGCCACCATCTTCTCACCATCATCAATTTTATTTAATATCTCTTCCGCTTCATCAGCCAAGGCTTCATTCATCTCTACCTCATAATCAATTACTTTCATAATCTCTTCCCGAACCTCCGGCTTATCCGCTTCAGGCAGCATTTTATATATTAGGTCTTTAGCTTCGTCAGTCAGCTGGGAGTTTTCTACGATTTCTTGAACTTTTTTTATATCCATATTTTTTATTTATCAAATTAATTAAGCAGTAAATGCTCTTGCAAGATCATTTCTAGTTCCTTTAAGCCCAGCCGATTTAGCTCGTCTCTCGGCGGCTCTCGCAGCGATTTCATCACGCTTCTCTTGATCTCGTTGAAGCTTCTCCGTCATCTTTGCAACTCTTTTTTCGTCAACCTCATTTAGCATATCCAAAGGTACCGCCCTAGCTCTGTTCCATAGTTTTTTCAAACCATCTTTACCTTTCTCATATTTTTCTACAACGGTATTTTTTGCCTCCACAAAACTATCTGTTATCTCTTGTTTTGTCTCGGCATATGCTCGTTTGGTGTTCTCAACACCTCTATCCACAGACTCCGATATACTGTTTGCCGTTGTCTCAACAAATGATTCAATCTCCGCTCCTCTTTCATCTACCCAATAGCCAATCTCTTTACCTTTGGCTACAACCTCATCTTTTCTATCAACTGCAAATTTTTTGGTCGCCTCCACACCAGTCACAACCCCAATCTCCGCAATCTTTGGTGCTGCCCCAATCTCTCCAAACATGGTAAGCATCGTTTTCTTATCCCACTCCCTAAAATCTTTTACTTTTTGTACTGCTTTTTCTTTTGCTTCTTTTAGTTTTCTTTCTCTTTCTGCTCTTTTTGCCTCTCTCTCTGCTTTTTTAGCCTCACTTTTCTCTTGTCTCTCAGCATCCTTACTCATTACTTTTGCCACACTCTCTTGTCGTGCCGCAGCCACTTTTTGAGCTAGCGTCATTTCTGGTGATACGGAAGTTTCTCCTTGCATGTTATATATGTAGTTTATAAACCTAACCAATACTCAGTATGGATAAAAAATTACCAAAAGTCAATACCGCCATAGTACCCTATCCACAAACTATAGGTTGACATTTGCCCATAGTAGTGCTATACTCTCCGCTATGAAATCAATTTTGCCTATCATCTTGATCGTACTCGTCCTCACCGGCGCGATTGTCTATTCTCTAGCCAAACGCTCCGTTCCGGTCAAACCCATCGACAACATCGGCATCCCAGCCAATGAGCTCGAAGGCAACAGTACAATCACTCCTACCCCTTCAGACACCAAAAAGTCTGGTTTTGGCAACTTAACTGTTTCCCCTACCCCTACTATTACTTCAGTCAAGCCTACAGTTACTGTTCCTGAAGTTGCGGAAACTTCTGTCACCACCAAAGGTGGCCAGACCAGTACTGCCAAAACTACTACCACAAAAACTACTATCTGTACTCCGGTTTACGGCTCTGCCGAAACCTGTACCGAGCACATTGTTGTTGACACTGGTGCCGAAAGTGCCATGTTCTTCAACTTCGCCGGTCTTGCCTACCTCGGAGGCTTAGCCTCCTTCGTTAAGGCCAAATCTTTAAAAAAGTAAACCTGTCCCTTCATTTCGCACTTTGAGCCAAGTACGAACAGTACTGTAGGCGAAAAGTAAAAATGAATGGAAAATTGAAATATACCTCTGCTTTCAAGCCTAACTAGAAAGCAGAGAGTAGATCTCAAATCTACGTAGTACCTTGAAATTGGAAGCTAAAAATTTCAAACATCCTGCCTTTAGGCAGGCACTCTATTTGTTCCAAAGGAGGAAACATGCTTACCCTTTCTGTTTCGGTTATTTCTGTGGTCGCCTTTGCGGTCATCATCATTGGATCCATACTGTTGATTCCTATTTTTAAAAACAAATGGTGGATCCCCGCGGTCATCGGCGCCCTTGCCACTCTGGCATTTGGGCTCATCTTCCACACTTGGTGGTTTTTGCTCCTTGCTTTTTTGCTGGCCGCGCTCACAACTACAGCTTTCTTCGTTTCCAGTGGCTGGCGTATCATCCTGGCAATCACCATCGTCCTGGTCACTATCGGAGCAATTTTTGTAATAGTGCCACGGGCTTCAGGGGAGTTGAACAAATATCGTTCATCTATCGATGATATGGGAGAAATAATCGCCAGCAAAATCAACTCCACCAACATCAATGAAGCTTCTCCCGCCAACCCCATCATCCCAGTAGTCGCGACTGACTGTGTCGAAGCCGTCATCGTCGAGTCTCAGACTCACGGTGGCTTAGTCGAAGCCGACCTCAACGACGGCGATCCCTTCGACTACGGCCTAACCGTCGTCAACCCGGATGTCCCCCAAGGTAATCAAACTCTGGTTGTTCTCACCGAGCCTAGGGGCGTCTTCGACGTCATTTATCCGAAGATGTATTTCACCAGTTACCGCCTTCGAGGCACCTTGGATGAAGCCATCTGTTCAGCTCTGAAGCTTGCCCCAAGCGCCAAAAACTACGTTTTTGTGGGCGAAGCGGCCATGCCCAAAGGCTGGACAAGCGTTGATATCACCGGTTGGTGGACGGAGCTCGTTAAAAAAGAATATGCCGATGAACCCATCATCAACACTGGCTCCGACGAATGGCCTGCGTATCAACTTGCTCCCGACGACCCGAATCGCACCATCGATATGGATAGTGCCATCTACGGCCAGCTCTGGAATCCAAATATCGGCGGCGTGGTGTACCACTTCCAAATTGAGAAGGGGTACAAACTCACTGTCGGCAAATGGATCCAGGGAACCTACTGGGGAATCCCCGATGGTGCCACAAATGTTCAGGAACGTATCATCCAGGCTACAAACGAGGTTGTCCTTCGTGACAATCTCAACCCGGCCAACGTTACCCTCATCTATTGCGGTGATTCATTACCCAAAACCTTGCTCGAAAAAGAAGGTTATGTCACCGTCAGTTGGAGAGCCCAGTACTACGGCTGGAAATGCGAAATGAAATAGCTTCCGATTTCCCTATCCCCCGAAGCAATTCGGGGGAGTTTTCTCTTAAACATGATTATCGTGTCTAAAAGAAAGCTTAAACCAAACAAAACGTACCTTAAAGATAAAAAGGAGAAAAAATGAAACTGCCTATTCCCAGTGCCAAAACAATATATAAGTTTAACCTTGGCATCAGTACCATCCTCCTGGGCTTCGCCCTGGTTATAATGGTCAGCCCGAACGGATTTATCATCGGCGCTATCATGGCCTTCTTTATGGTCAAAAGCATCGTCGACACTCTCAAAAAACTTTCCCTGATCTAACAATCTCCAGTCTCCTCCTTTGGTCATCCCCCCGGGCTTGTCCCGGGGGGAATTTTCTCTTAAACATGAATTATCGTGTTTAAAAGAAAGCTTCAACTCAAAAAGAAATTTAAAAAAGGAGAAACTGTGTTCTGGACAAAATTTGATGCTGTTTTAAGCCTTTCTATGCTCATAGTGGGCATTGGGCTAATCTTTCGGGGTGATTGTCTTTTATTCATACTGGGTCTTGCTATAGCGATCTGGGGCCTTATTGATCTCGTTATTGATATAAAGAAAATTCACGATGATCTCTATTCATAATATTAGACTCCAGTCTCCTCCTTTGGTCAAGCCCCGGCGTACTCCGCCGGGGCCTTTTTTTGCTCATTTTGCAAACATATTCGTGCACATAAATTCCGTAGTACTTTGTCCTTATGAGGAAGTTACGCAAAGCGACTAGTGTACTCACTGTCCAGGGTACTCATCGGAAATTGCTGGTTTCTAGGTACTCCTAGAAAATTTCGCTGTGTAATAGGCTGCAATTCGCGCTGGCGAATTGACATAGCCGGTCCTCAGAAGGATAAGTATGAGAGGAATTAGGCACGAATTCATAATTTCCCCTGTAATACTTGACAAAAGGATAAAAGTATAATAACCTGTATATATCACTATGAGATATACAAATAAACAAATACCTTTGATTTCGGTCATTCTGCCGGTCCACAATGCCTCCAAATACCTAGTTGAGGCTCTTGAGAGCCTTCGTTACCAGACCTACCCCCACTTCGAGGTCATTGCCATCGATGACGCCTCAACCGACAACTCCTACCAAGTCCTAAAAAACTACACCAAGATCGACTCCCGCTTCAAGGCCTACAAAAACAAGATCAACCTCAAGATTGCTAAAACCCTTAATCTAGGCATCACTAAGGCCAAAGGTGAGTTCATCGCTCGTATGGATGCCGACGATATTGCCCTTCCCAACCGCTTTGCCAAACAAATCAAGTTCCTCACCTCTCACCCAGGCGTGGTTGTCGTTGGTGGTCAGTGCCTCACCATTGACAAAGATAGCCACATTACCGGCAAAAAGCTCTTCCCCACAAACCACATCGCCATCCACGAGCTCATGTATACTGCCAATCCTCTCCAGCACCCCAGTATTATGATCCGCCGCTCTCTTTTACCCAAAGCCTTCTCTTGGTACAACCCTAAGCTCACCCCCGCTGAAGACCTTGATCTCTACTTCCGTCTTGGCAAGTTTGGTTTGTTTGCCAACCTCAAATCCACTATTCTTATGTATCGCCAGCACGGCGACTCCGAGACCTTTAGAAATCCCAAACACACCTTCCACGTTACCCAAGAGGTTCGTCACCTCGCTGTCAGCAAACATGGTTATAAGCCCAAGCTCAAGTCCAAAATCATCGCCCAACTTCAATCCTTGGTTCTCTCCGTCATTCCAGGTTCCTTCGTCTTTCCTTTGTATACCTTCGTTCGTGGCACCAAAATCAAGGAAACTATCGACAATCTTAATCTCCGTCTCACTTCCTAAATCCCCTATTTCTTACCCACCCAGCCTTGTATTTATCTCATAATAGTGAGATAATCTCTCCATCTAATCTTATCCACGTACTTTTAAAAAGGAGAAAATATGTCGAACGTTGCCGAGCTTATCTACAAAGGCAAATACAAACTAGAAGACGCCCTTTCCGAACTGGACGACAAAAGAGCTCAATTACTACGCCAATCTCTCGGATACTTTTATATGGCTGAGCAAGAGCCAAATTTGACTGACGATGACAAAATAGAAATCTATAGCTACTCTGCCATAGGGTATTGCTACCTCAAAGAATGGCATTTGTCATTAAAATATGAAAATCTCACTTATGATATCAAACCAAAACATCACCGTGCCAAAATAGCTGAGGCATTTCGCTTAATGTGTAGCTTAGATGGCGTCACATATGGAGAGCTTCATGAAACAGTCGAGTGCTTCCAGGAATACTATCAAAACATCAAACCCGACGAAGAAAATCACGACGATCTATTTTTTGAACTCTCCATGGACACTTTCGTGCTTAATGATCTCGCTGTTAATTTAGATGGGGACTGCACTTGTATTTGCGATTGCATTCTCTCAGCACCTTGGGATACCCTAATATACAAATTCAAAGATCCAGAAACAATCAAGACTTTAAAGAATTGCATTGAAGACTTCAAGGCCGAAGTCCATTTCCTGCTCGCCATGATGGAATAAAAACTCAAAGGAGGACTATAAATTGGAAACAAGAACTCTTTCAGTTATCAAAAACGAAATCTTGTGTTTGTTCGAAAATTCCCGTCATTGTCCCAGTGTCCCAGTCCAGGGCACCTTCATGAATCAAACCATTAATCTTCTTCAAGAAGCTTTTCTCATCGAAGACAGGACCGAAGCAGACAATCTCTATCTCCACGAAATGGCAGCTATTGTCTTCTGTTTTGCCGATAATTGGGACAGTGTCATAAAACACCTCCAAATCGCCAAAAAGATTAACCCCGACGGTTTCCTGGTCAAGGTTGCCTCCGCTTTTCTGGCTTTCCACGAGGTCGAGGTTACGAGCTACAAAGACGCTCACCAAAAAATTGCTGCACTCAATCACTCTTTGTTGGCTATTTACGAGTTCAACAGACACTACCAAAAACCAAAAGACCTAACAGAGAGAAATGCCGGTCTACATATGTTCATCACTCTCTGTCTAATTCAAGCCACCAAAAACATCATCCACTTAAAGAAACCTTTAGATCAAGCTTTGCATAGCATCCAATTCGGCACCATCACTAGTGATCCTCAAAATTTGGTACTGCTCTACTACGAACACAAACAGCTTCTTAGAGAATACATGTCTGCTACCGAGGGACTAATCGGATTGGTCGCTCTCAGAAAAGTCTTTCACAACATAGACTAACCTTCCCTCAACCCCGCTACATGCGGGGTTTTTATTTACCTTTTTTAAACATATCCGCCATAATCTCGTCCAACGGCACATGGGTGATATCAATATCATCGATCGGCAGTTTCCCACTTACCGCCGCAATTACTTTTGCCTGATTATCTCCTGCCACTTCGATGGTATATGTCAATGGCTTCCTGTCTATTATTTTCCCAAACATCGCTACTTCCTCTTCCGCCACTTCCTCTGTAAAAATTAAAGTCAAATATTTTCTGTCACGATATCTACTGGTCAATTTTCCGATAGCATCATCAAACATTATCTTTCCATGATTAATCACAATTACTCGATCACACACTTTCTCAATATCCGCCATGTCATGACTAGTTAAAATAATTGTCACCCCTTTCTCCTTGTTTATCTTCCGCAAAAACTCTCTGATGTTTCTCTTGGCCACCACATCAAGACCTAGTGTTGGCTCATCCAAAAACACCACTTCTGGGTTATGCATTATCGCTCCAATCAGCTCCATCTTTAGTCGTTGTCCCAAAGACAATTTTCGTATTGGCGTATCCATATTCTTAGTTACTTCCAGAATTGAAGCTAAGTTGTCTATCGTATTCATTGCTTCCTTATGATCAAGATCATATATACTTTCAAACAAATCAAAGCTTTGTCTGGCCGACAAATCCCAAGACAGTCCACTTTTGTTCCCCATCACCAAAGCAATCTTCCGCAAAAAAGAGTATTTTCTCTCCACGGGCACCGTTCCCAAAACCACCACCGATCCACTCGATGGATACAATAATCCTGTTAGCATTTTCAAGGTTGTTGTTTTCCCCGCTCCGTTTGGTCCAAGAAAAGCCACCGCTTCCCCTTTTTCTACTGCAAACGAAATACCATCCACCGCCACTACTTCTTTGTTTTTCGGAATAAAAATACTCCGTACAAATCCCTGTTTAACCGGAACCTTAAATTTTTTAAAGAGGTTTTTTACCTCGATTATTTTTTCCATATTTTTTATGAAGATGCTGATGAATAATGTCTCAAAGCAAATTTCCACAATACAATCTTTCCCCACAAAAACACCACCATCAAACCAAATGCATATACCAGCATAAAATAGTTTGTACTTTTCCCCAAGAAAAAAGATACTGCTAGTGCCGTATGAACCATAAACGGAATTGCCGTAAGTCCAATTGCTTTTACAAAATTTGGATACCCCTCAAAGGGAATTGTGTCACCAAAAATTGATAACTCCAAAGACATATTTCTGGCATTTTTGGCTTCACCCGTAAAGAATGCCGTCAGAGACATCATAAACTGGAAACAATGAATAATAACTTGTCCTATGATAATCAGTAAAATCCCTGAAACAATACCCACCCAATTCATCTGAAACCCAGACCATCTTGGAAACAACATAATAAGCAGTGGAATCGTCGCCGGAAAAGCACTAAATAACAAGTCTCCCAACTTAATTCGCTGAAAAGTTACGTACCACAATGCCGGCACCGGTTTTACAAGCCACAAATCCAAAGTACCCGTATTTACACTATCGCCCATTCGTTCAATACTAATCAGACTAAATACATAAGTCATATAAAAATTAATCTGCGTAATTAAAGTGAAGAACAACATCTCCGAATGGTTATATCCCGCTATTAAATTTACTCTCCCAAAAAGTACACCCAAAAAAATCAAATAGGTAATCATGTAGGTCGCCATCGACAGCAATCCGCCCCAGTTATCCAAAGTGTATGCCAATGACTCTCGCAAACCAAACATTGTACAAGAGGTAATAATTTTCCAGCGAATTTTTACTCCTCGTTTAAAGTCCAACCGCTTCATATTGTCTTACCCCCTTTCTCCAAATCAATCGACTGATTAACAGCAATCCGATTGCCCAACATATTGATACTCCCACTTGTAAAAACAAAAATGAATCCACTTTTTCTGCCTGTAATAGTGTTGCCGGTAGATAGGCATATGACGCAAAAGGCGAAAGCATCACTGGCACTTGATACGCCACGGGGAAAAAAGTCAAAGGAATTAATGACCCGCTAAGTACCCTAGTAAAGTGGTTCACTACATTTTTTGTCGCCTTAGCATCCGTTATCCAAAAAGCCAAACAGCCAACCATGGTGCACTGAGCCAAACAAATCACCAAGCCAGTCGCTACCACAACAAAAAACAACAAACATGCAATCAGTGATGTTGGCGGTGCCAGCACTATTCCAACCACTATATATATTAAGTAAAAAACAATCGTCACTCCTCTAGTCCCCAAGTGCTTAAAATACATAAAGATCACCGTCCTTGTTGGTTGCAGAAGATACGCACTAATTTTTCCCGCCTTTATATCATCAACCATACTGCTGCCAAATTTTCCAAATTGGGCATCAATCAAATCCCTTACTCCATTAGCCACCAAAAAATAGGCGATCAACTGTGTATACGTTTGTCCAGTACCCGCTGTTCCGATTACACTCCAAAGTAAAATAATTCCTGACAATATTAATAACCTTTGGGCCACCTGAAACCACACTTCAGTCCGGTAATTAGCTACCGAGCAAAAACCTAAAGCCGCCGTTTTAATATATGTGGCAAATCTCATAATCGAATTCCTGGAAACTACTCTCCATTATAGGTAATGCTCGCTTCAAATCAATACCTAGACACTACCTCACAATCTCGTGCTTAAACCACTTCTCCTGGAACTCCGTTAATTTTTCAATCTCTTCATCTGAGACTTTTTCTCCGGCAGGAACCACCACTAGTTTGTCGTCATCATTATCCGTTCGGTGGACAATTGCCACGACTTCACCTTCAAACTCTTCCAAGGGGACTTCTACTTTCAAAACATATGCATCCAGTTCTTCTCCGTCTGGCGCCACTGTCCCAGGGATAAAACCATAATTCACAGAATACACAAATCCCCATTTTGGGTGTATCTCGCCCAGTTTTCTATCCATCTTCACCAACACTTTTTTACCCAAGTACTGTTTTGCGATTTCCAAACTTTTTGAATTCATAAAATATTTTTACTAATAACTAAGAATTTAATAATGACTCTTTCTTAACTTTCTTTATCAAATCTAAAATATATCCCGTTTTTGTTTGTCCTTTTCTTTTTGATTCCCTTTCAACAAAAGAAAAATCACTTGCCCTCATCACCAAATTAAACCTAACTTTCA
>DATIKJ010000039.1:0-31593 GCA_035477615.1 Spirochaetia bacterium
TTCAAGAAAAAAGACTACAAAGTTGGATAAAACTACTTGGCTTCATCGAAGATAATGATGTCTCCAAGCTATATAGTCTTGCCTTAGCCCTAGTCCATCCAAGTAAGATGGAAGGTTTTGGACTAACAGGTTTAGAGGCTATGAGTGTTGGACTTCCGGTAATCTCTTCAAATGCCAGCTGTCTGCCAGAGATCTACGGCGATGCAGCACTTTACTTTAACTACAGTGACAGTAATGATCTGGTTTCATGTCTGGGTACTTTTATAAAAGATCAAGAGCTAAGAACTAGTATGGCCACAAAAGGCTATCTTCAAGCCAGAAAATACTCTTGGCAGAGAATGGCCAAAGAAACTATTTCTGTATATAAACAAATTTCTACTCCATGAAGGTTGCTTTAGTTTATGACAGAGTTAATAAATTCGGAGGCGCCGAAAGAGTTTTGCTTACTCTTCATAATATATTCCCAGAAGCCCCTTTGTTTACTCTTGTTTACGATTCAAAATCAGCATCTTGGGCAAAAGTTTTTAAAATAATTCCTACATTCATAAACAAAATTCCCTTTATGCGCAGTAAGCATGAGTTACTAGCTCCCATTGCTGCTCTTGGTTTTGAAACTCTAGATCTATCTGGCTACGATGTTGTAATTAGTATTACTAGTAGTGATGCTAAAGCAGTTCTTACCAAACCAGGACAACTCCATATTTGCTACTGTCTTACCCCAACAAGATATTTTTGGAGTGGGGAAAAACAATATGCACAAGATATAAAATTTAAAATTATCCCCAACTGGCTCCATCAATATTTTAGAACAACAGATTTACTCATTTCTAAAAGACCAGACCAATATATCGCCATTTCTAATGAAGTTAAAAGGAGAATTAAAAAATATTATCATCGTGAATCATCTGTTATTTATCCATCAATTGACGATAAATTTTACTCAAAAGAATTTACTCAATTAAACAAACGCGATTACTACCTAATAGTAAGTAGACTTGTTCCGTATAAAAAGGTAGATTTAGCCATTAGATCATTTAATAAAATAAAGAAAACTCTTTTGGTGGTTGGGACCGGGTCTGAAGAAAACAACCTAAAAAAAATTGCTGGTAAAACGATTGAATTTGTTGGTGCCGTTGATGACAATCAATTAGTAAGTCTCTATAAAAACGCTAAAGCAGTTATTTTTCCTCAAATGGAGGACTATGGTTTGGTACCAATTGAATCTCAAGCCTGCGGAACACCTGTAATTGCTTTTGGAAAGGGTGGCGCACTTGAGACAATTATTGAAAACAAAACAGGAGTATTTTTTGATGAACAGACAGTTGAGTCTCTTGTAAAAGCAATAAATAAATTTGAAAAACTTTCTATTAACTCCCAAGACTGTCACAAAAACTCACTTCGTTTTAATAACCAAGCCTTTAAAAAGTCGTTTTTAAACTACTTCACCAACGCGACCGCTAAGATCTCTTCGACAAATTAATATTCCATCATCTCCTTCGACCACAATCACATTATCCAATCCAATGATGGCAATTTTCTTTTTATTATTACTTATACAGAAATTGTTGTTTGCTTCAACTTCTTTCACCTCACCCTTTATTGGTTCGATATCATTTGCCTTGTAGTATTTTTCAAGACTCTCCCAAGTTCCAAAATCAGTCCACTCAAATGGTAATTCGATTACCATGGAGTCTCCTTTGGCGTGAACTTGTTTTGTTATTTCTTCTATCGCTCCTTTAGGCATTTTTGCATACTCAGAAGTAATATCCCCTCCTTCTGCAATTTTTATCAATGGTTCATACCAATCAGGACGATACTCCTGGAACATCTTTAACATGTCATTCGGTGTCATACAGGTATGGTTAGCATGAACCAATAGTTTATCGGTATTTAAGTTGGTGTTAATTTTTTCCTCTTCATTGCGATCAACATACTCAGCCACTTTAAATATTTTTACCCCATCCTGTTCATCAACAAGATCCCCCTTAAGAAGGAAATCAACACCCTTGATAAAACGATCAGGAAGAAATCCACCAGTGATATATTTATGCGACTCCTTTCCAAGTTTCTCAGCCAGATCCATCATTTTGAATATATTTTCTCCAGGAACTCTCAAGTTATCCACTTGAATAAGGAAAAAAGGTTCGTCACCCTTGCCTTTTTTTAAAAGTAACGCAGCAGCCAGACCAGTTGCAGGGCCTTGGTTTCTCGATTCTGGTTCAATAAACACATTCTCACTTACAATTTCTGGAACTAATTTTTTAGCAATCTCGGCTTGTTCAGTATTTGTTTGTAAATATATTTCATTGGCAGCAAATTTTTGTCGGAGTGTTTCCCAGTTAAGTTCAAAAAGAGACTTTCCGTGTATTAAGGGAAGGAAGTGTTTGGGTAGCTTTGGAGACGAAAGTGGCCACATCTTTGTTCCCACACCACCGCAGATTATTACTGGTATCATAGAGATAATATATCATTGCTTATGTTTTACGACTTAACAAAAAGAATAATTGATCTCGCAGGTGCAGCCGTTTTAGCAATACTTTTTCTTCCCATCTGGATCATAATTCCCGTTCTTATTAGACTTGATTCTCGTGGCCCAATACTTTACAAGCCAGAGCGGGTTGGAAAAAATGGTAAACCATTTAGAATGTTCAAATTTCGCTCCATGAAAATGTTTGAGATAGATGGCAAGGCGGTTCATGCTGTTGAGTTTTGGAAAGCTAATCCAGACCTTTTTGAGAAATATAAACGCAATGGTTGGAAGTTAGAACTAAACGAAGATCCTCGTATCACCAAGCTAGGGAAAATACTTAGACAAACTAGTATTGATGAAATGCCTCAGGTATTTAATATATTTTCTGGTGAGATGAGTTTAGTTGGACCTCGTGCCTATGTTGAACCAGAACTAGAAGATGCAAAAAAACGTTATGGAGAAAATGTCGAAAACTTAATTAAGCTTAGCCTTTCAACCAAGCCGGGACTTACCGGTCCTTGGCAAGTATCTGGTAGAAACGAGATTCCTTGGAACCAAAGAGTCGCGATAGATGCTGACTATGCCAAGCGTCGCTCAATAATCTATGATATTTATATCCTCTTCAAAACACCTTTTGCTATGATTAGTAAGTGGTAATAAAAATTAAAGATCTTCTTATGTATTTAAAAAATCGACTCCAAAAAATAAAACTTCGCTATATCTTGATTCCTTTAGCAGTATTATTTAGTCTTCTTCTGGCTTTTGGTGTTTATGGATATCTTACGGCCAAGTCTTTTGAGCCATCAATTAATTCACTTCAAGAAACAGGGACCAGATTATCTACAGCCTTTCAAAATCAAGACTTGGCAACTTCAAAATCTGAAGTGACTTTGCTATCTCAACAGCTTACAGATCTCGACAATCAGTATCAAAAAGTAAACTGGGTGTCTGTAATTCCTCTTGTTGGAAACTACACCAAAGATGGTCAACACGCTTTAAATGCAGGAAAATCTCTTGTTCGAGCGCTCGATACTCTCATTGTTTCTGTCTCGCCATATGCAGATCTTTTAGGTTTCAAAACAGCTGATGCAACACCAGCTGGTGAAACCCCTAAGGTTCAATCAATCGAAGACAGAATTGTCTACATGGCTCAAACCCTGGATTTAATTAGCCCCGATCTTGAAAAAATTGGTGCCGAAATGGCCGAAGCTCAAAAAGAGCTAGACATGATCAAAGAGTCCCGTTATCCAGAGAAAATTGCCGGCAAAAATGTTCGTAGCAAAATTACTTCAATAAAGTCAACTGTTGCTGAGTCTGCCCAACTACTTACACAAGCCAAACCTCTTATTAAACTTCTTCCTGATCTTCTTGGAAATCCCAATCCCAAAACATACATGATTCTTTTCCAGAATGATGCTGAGCTTCGTCCAACAGGAGGTTTTATGACGGCCTATGCTTTTATGAAAGTCACCAAAGGCAAAATTGATCTTTTAAGCTCCTATGACATCTATGATCTTGACGCTCGTTTCAATAAAAAAGTTCCAGCTCCAGATGCTATCAAAAAATATCTTAACGAAACCTATCTCAATCTTAGAAACTCCAACATTTCTCCAGACTACAAGGTATCTATGGATCTTTTTTCCAAACACTACAACGACATTCCAAATATGATCAAACCCGATGGCATCATTGCCATAGACACTCAACTTCCAGTTGAAATTCTCAAAGTCATTGGACCTATTGGAGTTGGTGGTTGGGGTAACTTTAGTGCTGAAAATGACGCTCGTTGTAACTGTCCCCAGGTAGTTTATGCACTAGAAAGTATTATTGATCGTCCTACCAACAAAATTGTAACTGGACGAAAAGCTGTTCTTGGACCCCTTATGCACTCTATGATGGCCAATGCTATGGGTAGTCCCAAACATCTCTGGCCAAAACTGTTAAACGTTGCTCTTGAATCAATCAAACAGAAACATCTTCTTTTCTACTTCTTTGAAGAAGAGACTCAAAAAGTTGCAGAAGACTTTAATGCTGCAGGTAGAATCAACCCCAGTTCATTTGACTATCTTCATGTTAATGATGCTAATCTTGGTGGAGCTAAAACAGACATGTTTATTACTCGTGAAGTTGAGCAAGAAATTGAATCAGTAAACGGAATTGTTACTAAAACCGTCAGTATTAGTTACAACAATCCAACCAAAGGTGACAACTGTAATCTTGAAGCTGGTCAGCTTTGTTTAAACGGTATTTATCGAGATTATATTCGTCTTCTGGTTCCAAAAGGTAGTCAACTTATTTCAGTTGTTGGATCCGAAGTCAAAGAAACTGTTTCTGAAGATCTAGACAAAACAGTTTTTGAAGCCTTCTTTACGATGCGTCCTCAAAGCCAAAGTAAAATTGTTTTTAAATACACTCTTCCTCCTTCTTTGGATCTAACTACTTACAAAATGCTTATTCAAAAACAACCAGGAACTCCAAGTATTAAGCACACAATAATCTTCAATGGCCACGAAACCGTACTTCATCTAGACTCGGACAAGGAACTGATACTAAACTAAAAGTGAGGTCTTCTTTCTCAGACACAGGTATTGTCATAAGGTCTGTTGACTCCGGTGAAGCAGATAAGTTTATTTCCATTATTACTGAAAACCATGGACTTCAGGATTTTTTGGCAAGAGGGGCCAGACGTCTTGCATCTAAAAAAGCTCCTCATCTAGATTTATTTAATTTAATCAAGTTTCAAAGTGGAAGGGGAGAACATCCTCGTTTCTTAGATCAAGTTGAGTCAATCGAGTATTTCCCAAAAATAAAAAAGGATTTTTCCAAAATTGGTCTTTGTCTCACCATTATCGAAATCCTCATCAATACTCTTCCGATTGAAGTAGAAGACAGAGAAATCTTTCTTTCCTTAAAATCATTTCTTGAGGCAGTCGAAAAATCTGACTCTCAAAAAGAAACAAATCGACTAGGTAGAAAATTTGGTTTATTTTTACTTCGTCATCTTGGGTACCCACCTCCTAAACTATCAGCATCAGCCAAACTCACCAATTATTTTGAGTCCATTATGAGCAAAAAACTTATTGGACCTCTGATTAAGTAAAAACTTGACGACAAGTCTCAGTTATTGCGATAATGAACAATCTATGAAAATAAAAAAACTACTTCCAGCTATTTTGCTAGTTGTTATTCTTATCGTAGTTGCCATCTTTTTCATTACTCGTAAAAACGAAGAAATACCTACCACTCAAACTGATATTACAGCAGGTACAAAGCTGTTGGTAAATGAGCTAGCAATGTCCGAAAGACCATTTACTGTTTTAGTTCCCCATGCCACTAACAAACTATTTACTTTTGTCACAATTAATGCCGACAAGGCCAAAGTAGCTACTCTGGATGTAGAGTATCAGTCAGGAGACCTTCTTAAAGGTGCCAGAGCTACCTTAGAAACTCCAATTTCCAATCCTTACATAAAAGCTATTATTCTTGGAAGTTGTTCCACTGGTGGCAAGTGTTCTTTTGATAAAGACCTCAAATCGGGGACCTTAAAACTCAAATTAAATTTTGATGACAAAAAAGTAACCCATGTTCTTAAAGGAGATTTCACTTTTGTAACTGGCCAAAATAACCTTCCTGATGGCAAGGTTTTCTTTACACCATCAAAAGCTACCGCCAAAGACAATCTTATACTTCTAAACTCTTTCGGCCTTCCCAAAGCAGTTGATAATGAAACGGTACTATACCCCATTGTCATTTCTTCAGTTGGTGACAAAAATATTGTCGGCACTCTTACCATCAATCAATCAGGTGTTACAAGTGCTGTCATTTACGATGGTCAAAGCTATCAACCCTTAAAATACACCGAAAAGGATGGCTCTATGACTATTAGTCTAAACAGTAAGCCTTGGTCAATGAACGCTGAAATCACTCGTGATGATGAAAAGGGCACAAAAGAGTCCTTAAATCTCTATCTTCTCGGTCCAATAATTCTCTATAAATAAGTCAGATCTAAGATTATTTTAAAGCCCTTCATTTGAAGGGCTTTTCTTTTTCACATCTTCTTTACACACCCCTTGACATCATATATATTGTGTAGCATACTGGAAAGTGGTGATGAGTGGTGAAGTATCCTATATACACCATTTTGAAGCCTGCCAATATGAATTATGTTTACTGGACGCTACTACCACAATCTAGAAGCCAAGGGGAGACTAGCTATTCCTCAGTCTTTCAGGGAAGAACTCGGATCAGGTGGTGTCATCACCTGGGGTCTCGATGGATGCCTATTTCTTTTTCCCAAATCATACTGGCAGAAGCTTTCCGAAAAGCTGGCCTCGCTCTCAATGACCAATCCAGGGGCTCGGAACTTAACTCGTATACTAGTCCAGTCAGCGGTGGAGTTGAATCTCGACAGTCAGGGCAGAACCCTAATTCCAGAACATCTCAGAGACCAGGTCAGTATAAAAAAACAGGTGGTAGTCGCCGGAACCCTTACCAGAGTTGAAATCTGGGATAGAGACGCCTATCACAAGCACCTTGACTTAATAGCGCAAACAATTAACCAAGCCGACCAAGGCCTAGCCGGAATTGATCTATGAAAAGCGAAATAGAAAGACACTACTCAGCTTTTAAGGGTGAATTAACCAAACTCTACGGTTTGAAAAAGGATTATCTCTTTTTAGATCTCACCCTAGGCGATGGAGGACATACACAGGAAGCCTTAGAAGCAGGCTGTAGAGTCGTTTCCTTTGATATTGATATCGATGCTATAAAAAGAGCAGTAGACTTTATTCCAGAAAAATTTTCACCCTTAATTTTTGATGCAGAAAATATCTCCATACCCGCCCCCAAAGATTTTCAATGGATAATAATTCGTTCCAACTTTACCAAAGCCGGAGAGATAGTCGAAAAACTTAGTCTTCCAAAATTTGATGGAGTAATGGTTGATCTTGGACCTTCTCAGTTTCAAGTTTTATCCCCTGATCGTGGCTTCAGCTTTGCCATAGATGAACCACTTGATATGCGTCTTTCTAAAGATTTTGGAGTAACAGCTGCCGATCTTCTGGCAGTTCTAAATGAAGGAGAACTAGCCGAACTATTTACTCTAGGTGATGAACCTTATGCCAAACCATTAGCTCGCATCATCGTCAAACAGAGAGCGGTAACTCCCATAAAAACTACTAAGCAACTAGCCGACTTAGTTTATAAAGTCAAAAAAGGCCGTCCTGGAAGAATTCATCCAGCCACCCAAAGTTTTATGGCTCTTCGCATGGTAGTCAACCTTGAAAGGGAAAATATTAATCTTCTTTTGCCCCAACTGCCTCTTATTCTAAAAAAAGACGGACTTATGGGCATAATTAGCTTCCACTCTGGTGAAGACAAACTAGTAAAAGACTTCATCAACTCTGAAGAAGAAAAAGGCAGTTTAAGCGCTATTAACCAAAAACCAATCGTACCTTCGCTATCTGAATTATCAATCAGTCCAAGAACTAGAAGTGCCAAACTTAGAATTGCTAAAAAAAATAATTAATTACAAAACCGTTTTTACAATCACAACGGTTATTTTTGTGGGTCTTGCTACTGTAAATCTAATAAGCACCAACTCTTTATCTACTGAAGGTATTACTGTCAGTGAAGCGGAGACAAAAACTCTTATTCTAGAAAAAGAAAATCAAATGATATCTGTTAAGATCGAAGAAGCTTCTCAACTAAAAAATATTGAGCTTGTTGCAGAGAGTCGTGGCTTCATCAGGTCTAAAAATATCGTCTTTGTGCCAACACCTCTTACTTTTGCTCAGAGATGATCACATGCAAAAATTCCAAGGTAATTTAATTCAAAAACGACTTAAAATTATTGTTTTTCTCATTCCAATAATATGTTCACTAATATTATTGCGACTCTTTTATTGGCAGATTATACGTGGACCAGAACTTCAAGCAAAAGCCAGTAGGCAGCACGAAACCACAACCTATCTAGAGGCAAAAAGGGGAAACATACTCGACTTTGAAGGTAATATTTTGGCTGGCACAAAAAATCTCTATCATTTATTTGTTTATAAACCTCAACTAACTATTGGAAACAATGATCTTATAGAAATACTAATCGAAAATTTAGATAAAGAACCTGATGCAACTGATGAAGCAAACATCAGAAATTACTTTAGAAATCGTCTTTCTCTTGATTCAAAATGGGTATCGTTGAAGCATTACGTCTCTCCTGACGCCAAAGATCGTATCTCCAAACTAAACATCACTGGTCTTGGTTTCGAAGATGAGTACGTTCGTTTTTATCCTGAAGCTAGTATGTCTGCCCATGTCTTGGGTTTTGTGGGTCAAGACGCTAGTGGGGAAGAACAAGGATACTTTGGGCTTGAAGGTTTCCAGGATCGTCTTTTACGAGGTCGGGGTGGGAAGGTGAGAACAGAACAAGACGCCAAAGGTAATCCAATCTTAATCGGAAACTATCAGTTTCTTCACGCAATCGAAGGCAAGCCTACTACAACCACACTAAGTAAAAAGATGCAGTATCTAACTGAAACCATGCTCAAAGAGGGTATAGAAAAATATGAAGCTAGTGCTGGAAATGTCATCATTCTTGAAACAAAAACTGGCAAAGTAAGAGCTATGGCATCATTCCCTAACTACGATCCAGGAAAATTCTCCGAGTTTTCAAACACTGTATATAAAAATCCAAATATTGCAGATTTGTTTGAACCAGGATCAATTTTTAAAGTGTTAGTAATGTCTGCAGGTCTAAACGAAAAAGTAGTCACACCCGATACTCAGTGTGACATCTGTGCCGGGCCATTAACTATCGGCAAATACGCAATAAAAACCTGGAATAATCAATATTCTCCAAATACCACCATGACGGAAACAATTATTCACTCAGATAACACTGGCATGGTTTTTGTGGCAAGAAAACTAGGCAAAGAAAAACTTGTTGAGTATCTTAAAAAATTTGGTCTTGGTAAAAAAACTGATATTCAACTGCAAGAAGAGGTCTCTGGTGTTGTTCGCGAAGCCAAAAACTATGGTGAGATTGATTTGGCCACTAATTCATTTGGTCAGGGAATTGCCGTAACTCCAATCCAAATGGTTTCCGCTGTTAATACAATAGCTAATGGAGGGCTATATATTAAACCTACAATTATTGAAAAGGAGGTTGATAAAGGTAAACAAATTCTGTCTAAAGAGGCAGTAGATGAAATGACCCAAATTATGATCCAAGCCGTTGACATGGGTGAAGCAAAATGGGCTAAACCTCAAGGATTAATTGTTGCTGGTAAAACAGGCACCGCCCAGATTCCGATTGAGGGGCACTATGATACCGAAAAAACTATTGCCAGCTTTATTGGTTTTTTTCCGGCCAATAACCCTCAGTACACCATGCTGGTGACTCTTAGGGAACCTAAAACCTCTCCTTGGGGGTCAGAGACTGCCGCTCCACTCTGGTTTGCAATTGCCAAACAACTCCTACTTTGACGCCAACACTGTTAAAATATAATCTATATGCAAAATCCATTTAGGATACACAAAATCAGCTTCAAACACGCTTTTGATGGTCTTGTTTACTCAATCAAAACTCAACCAAACTTCAGATTTCATCTTTTAGCCAGCATAGCTGTTGTTCTTCTCGGTTTGTATTTTGCCATTACACCTACAGAATGGCTTATTCTCGTCTTTACTATTAACACTGTTTTGGTTGCTGAGATGGTCAACACCTCAATCGAAGCTATGGTTGATCTAATAACACAAGAAAGAAGAGTTGATGCCAAAATTGCCAAAGATGTTGCCTCTGCCATGGTTCTTATTTCCGCTAGCCTCTCCATCATTATTGCTCTGATTATATTTTTACCTAAAATTTTAAACACAATCTAAACATGGATTTACTACTGGGAATTTTAATCTTATCCTTCATTGTTCACGCTACGACAATTGTCCCTTTTGTAAACTTGCTTTATCGTCTGAAATTTTTCAAAAACAAAACAGCAATTTCCAAAGAGAAAACTGACGAAGCTTCGGCACATATCCGTTCAAAATCAAGAACCCCAGAAGGTGGTGGTCTCTTAATAATTGTTGTAACCTGTCTTATTTTTGCTTTTGCCATGCCAATTTTAAGACGTTTAGGGTTTGAGATTACTCATGTTTATCCCATAAACGACGAAATTAATGTGATCTTCTTTACCTTTATTTCTTTCGGCTTACTTGGTCTTTATGATGACGTTGTAAAGTTTTTTGAACTGGACAGAGAAGAAGGTTACACTGGTATTAAAACGCGATACAAATTACTAATCCAAGTTTCACTTGGTCTTGTTGTTGGTGCCATGATGTATCTTAATCTTGGTATTGATATCATCCACATTCCTTTCTTTGGCGTTATTCATTTTGGGCTCTGGTTTATTCCTCTAGCCGCTTTCTTGATTGTTACTTTTGCAAACTCTGTAAACATTACTGACGGCATGGATGGACTAGCATCTGGCTTGTTAATGATCAGTTTGTTTGGTTTTCTACTACTTTCTACTTCTATTCTTGATACTCCACTCTCAATCTTCATCGCACTATGGCTTGGTGGTTTGATTGCCTTCCTCTATTTCAATGTTTTTCCGGCAAGACTCTTTTTAGGTGATGTCGGTGCTCTTGCCTTTGGCGCCGCTTTTGCCACGGTTGGTCTGCTAACTGGAAAAGTTATCGCTCTCATAATTATCGGACTCCCATTTTTAGTTGATGGCTTTAGTAGTCTTATTCAGATTCTCTCAGTTAAGATATTTCATCGTCGCATTCTTCCCATCGCACCTCTTCACTATCTACTTCTTAGGATCGGCTGGTCTGAACCAAAAATTGTCCAAAGATCATGGTTGGTAGGTATTATGTTAGTTATTTTTGGTATTTGGTTAGCCATACTATAATCTCTATGCTACGCCCAAAAGGTAGTCACAACCGCCTACCCCTATCGATCCTTGTTATCGGTGTTTTGGTTGCTTGTTTTGGATTGATAGCTATATATGATGCCTCAGTCGTCGATGCTTACCGAACATTTGGTGACAAATTTCACTACGTCAAACAACAATCCACATGGATTGTTGTTGGTATTATTGTTGCCCTGATCACCGCCAACATTCCCATTCAACTACTAAAAAAATATGCACATATTTTTTATGGAATTACCCTTATCTTGATGGTCGCCGTTTTAATTCCGGGAATCGGTTCGAAATTTTTGGGTGCTAGACGTTGGATTGATTTTGGTTTTACCATGATTCAACCATCGGAGTTACTCAAAATTACTCTCGCAATTTATCTCGCTAAATGGTTGGGGGAAGAAAGAACTCTCAAACAATTTTTAATTCTTCTTGGTGTCAATGTCGTTTTGATAATGCTTCAGCCCGATCTTGGTACTGCTCTTATCACTGTAGGCGTTTCTTTTATGATCTATTATCTTTCTGGTGCCAAAATCAAAGAAATTTTTTCCTTTAGTGCAATTCTAGCTGTTGCTATTGGTGGGTTGATTCTTCTTTCTCCATATCGAATGGATAGAATGAAAACATTTATTGACCCAACCAGTGACCCACTTGGTGCTTCATATCACATCAATCAAGTAATATATGGTCTAGGTTCTGGTGGCGTAAGTGGGGTTGGCTTGGGAAAGTCACGTCAAAAATATGCCTATCTTCCGGAAGCTACTACTGACTCCATTTTTGTTATTATTGCCGAAGAGTTTGGCTTTATAGGTAGCAGTATCTTTATACTTACCCTTGTTGGTCTCTTGACGGCTTCGTTTAAGGTTGCACTGAATGTGACCGATAAATTTGATAAGCTACTATCTAGTAGTATTACTCTATTATTTTTAATTCAGATATTTGTGAATCTTAGCTCAATGGTTGCACTAGTGCCTCTTACGGGTGTTCCTTTACCCTTCATTTCCTATGGTGGTTCATCTTTGGTTACCAACTTTATTGCTCTCGGGCTGCTTATTAATATTTCTAAGCGCACATGAAACCTACAATAGCATTTACTGGTGGCCATCACAATAGTGCCCTCGTCATTGCAAAAAATTTACAAAAAGAAGGCTATCCTCTTGTTTGGATTGGTCATAAATTTACTTCGAGAGGGGATAAGTCTCTCTCAGCCGAGTATCAAGAAATAACTCGATCAGACATCCGTTTCCTGGAACTCAAAGCTGGAAAGTTTTATCAAAAATTTAATCCTCTCGAATGGTTAAAAATAATTTTTGGTTTTCTTCAAGCCTTCATTTACTTAGTAAAGTTTAGACCAAAACTTATTTTTTCTTCAGGCGGATATCTTTCGGTTCCTGTTGTAATTATGGGGTGGTTCCTTGGTATCCCTTCAATCACCCATGAGCAAACAGTCGTTGCTGGTTGGGCCAACAAGGCTATCTCTCCTTTTGTCAAAAAAATTCTTCTCACCTACAACTCATCTATTAACAACTTTCCCAAGGAAAAATCAACAGTTGTTGGTCTGCCCATCAGAAAAGAACTGCTCAACAGTAAATACACCAAAAAATTTGATCCCAAGCTAATCTATATTTCGTGTGGTAAGCAGGGTTCTCACATAATAAATAAAGCTCTTTTCCCAATAATCCCTCAATTAGTAGAGAAATTTACCATTGTTCATCAAACCGGTGCCAGTACCCTTACCAAAGACTCAGATAGAGCCAGAAGAATCAAAGAAAAACTGGGAGCAAAGAAGGATCGCTACATTTTTGCCCCATATTTTTTTAATGAAGATGCTGTCACTTTCATTCGTTCCGCCTCAGTTATTATTGGAAGAGCAGGAGCTCACTCTGTTTATGAGCTGATGGTTCTAGGCAAAAAAGCTGTTCTCATCCCCATCCCCTGGGTGTCTCACAATGAACAGTACTTGAATGCAAAGTTAGCACAAGAACAAATTGGCAGCACAATTCTAGAAGAGAATAATCTCACCTCAGAAAATCTACTTAGAGATATTCTAGAATTAGTAAAAAAGCCAACCGTGAAACCGACAACAAAACTAGTTACTGATGCATCAGAAAAAATTACCCAAATCATCCGTGAACTCCTCCAAGAGATTTAATCGACGTGCTCGTATTTCGCTTGGTGCCATCAAAAATGGAGTAAAAAAAATTATACCGATACTCATCCTGGCCGTTATTGTTTTTATTTTTAATAATATTTTTACAATAAAAAAAGTTAACTGTATCCAAAATGGCCATCCCTGTTCTCAAGAAACACAGGCTGTAGTTAATAAATTACTTGGTACAAACTCTCTTTTTGTAAATCAAAAGGAACTTCTCGGTTTTATCAAAGCTGTTTATCCTGCAGACAAAATCAAAATCGGCTATCAAGCATTAAACACTTTAAGTGTAAATCTTGAAGGCGCTAGCCCTTTCATTCAAATAGATGTTTATTTTGTTAGCAAGTTACCTTTATTGTCTATGGATCAAGCTCCCAGTAGCACTGACTCAGCAGGATGGTGGATTAAACCATCAAAAGAGTTAGAGTCTTATATATCAACCAATGAAGCTCTTGGTTTTTATCTATGGGGAAACGGTCTAATTACTCCAATAGCTACCACTGGAGCCAACGTTAGTTATATTTTTTCAGAAAAACCAACCCAAGAAATAATATCTTCAGTCTATAAAATGATTAACATAGTATTAAAATATCTTGATGTATCAAAAATATATATAATAAATAATCGTTGTTTCTTGAGCAGACCTGAACAACCTGATATCATAATAGGTGTACCTTTTGACGAGGGTAGCTTAGTTCCTGCTTTACAATCGATAAGCTATCTCGCTACAATAAAAAAGGACGCAAAAGTGATCGATTTAAGTTTTAAAAATCCGATCATAAGATAAAAATATGGCAAAACCACAAGGAATAAATGCAATTGACATTGGCTCAAGTAAGATTACTTGTTTAATAACTGTTCCCAGTCAAGATGGTACAAAAATCAATCTAGTTGGTGCCGCCACAGTCACTAGTAGGGGAGTAAGAAGAGGTCAAATCGTTAACATTGAGGAGTGTGTTAGTTCAATTACGGACTGTGTCGAGTCCGCAGAAAGAATGGCTGGTTTTGGTGTCGACTCAGCCTATGTTTCTATTTCCGGAGAAAATATTCTGTCTCAAAACTCCCAAGGTTTGGTTGCTATCACCGAACAAGAGGGAGAAATTGGCCCAGATGATGTTTTTCGAGTCATAGAAGCTGCCAGAGCCATTTCTTTACCCACTTCGAGAGAAATAATTCACGTTTTACCACGAGAGTTTATTGTCGATGGTCAGCACGGTATTAAAGATCCTACTGGTATGTCAGGCGTTCGTCTTGAAACAGAAGCACATCTTATTACTGGTCTTACTCCTGCAATAAAAAATGTTACTCGTTGTGTAAGTGAATTGGGTGCCAACGTTGCAGGTCTTGTTTTCACCGGACTAGCTTCCGCCGAATCCGTTTTAACCGACACAGACAAAGAACTTGGAGTTGTTCTGGTAGACATCGGGGGTGGTACCACTAGTGTTTGTATTTATGTAGAAGGTTCTTGTGTATACTCTGCCGTTATTCCCATTGGAGCCAAAAAAATCAGTGATGATATTGCCATAGGACTTCAGATTAGTGTCGACAGTGCCGAAAAAATAAAACATTTTCTTGGCAAAGCTAAAAAAGAAGTTGAACCAGTGGATTCCAAAACAGCAGATGAAATTGATTTATCCAAAATCGGTATTACTGAAGATGTCAAAAAAGTATCTCGAAAAACAATCGTCGAAGGAATCATCAGACCACGCTTAAACGAGATCTTTACTATGGTTAATCATGTCATCAAGCAGTCTGGTTTTGAAGGTCAAACTCCAGCCGGAGTTATTGTTACTGGTGGTGGTGCTCTTACAGTCAACTGTACAGAAAGTTGCCGAAGAGTTATGCAACTTCCGGCAAAACTTGGCACGCCCACAGGACTTCACGGACTTACTGACGAAATAAACTCTCCTGTTTATGCTACTGCTGTTGGCTTGGCTCTTTTTGGCTACAACAACAAAGAACAAGAGTCAGCGCCAAGATTAAAACTGTCTGGTATGATAAAGGGGATTCCCGGCAAACAGTTTGTCGGAAAAGCAATCGAATTTATCAAATCATTCTTACCATAAAGTGGGTCTAGTTAAACCAGATACTAATACATTTGCCAAGATAAAAGTTCTCGGAATTGGAGGAGGTGGCAACAATGCCATTAACTCGATGATTTCCTCAGGAAAAATAAAAGGGGTTGAGTTTATTGCTGTAAACACTGACATGCAAGCATTGATCAACTCCAATGCCGACATCAAACTTCAAATCGGCGAAAAAGGTACTAAAGGTCTTGGGTCTGGATCTAATCCAGAAATCGGTGCTAGAGCAGCAGAAGAGTCTCGTGAAAAAATCAAAGAAGTGTTAGCTGGTGCAGACATGGTATTTGTTACGGCTGGTGAAGGAGGTGGTACTGGTACTGGTGCGGCTCCAATTATCGCCGAAGTAGCCAAAAATGACATAGGTGCTCTCACTGTTGCAGTAGTAACCAAACCCTTTCTTTTTGAGGGTGCCCGTCGTCGAGTTCAAGCGGAAGAAGGTATCGAAAAACTCAAAGACAATGTTGACACCCTTATTGTCATACCTAATCAGCGTCTTATGGACATTGCCAAAAAGGAACAGACTCTTCTCGATGCTTTTAAAATGGCAGACTCTGTTTTAGGTCAAGGTGTTCAGAGCATTTCCGATCTTATTACCATTCCAGGATTAGTTAATGTTGATTTTGCCGACGTCAAGTCTGTTATGACCAATGCTGGATCAGCTCTTATGGGAGTTGGTAAAGCGTCAGGAGAAAAACGCGCAATCGTCGCCGCCAACGCTGCCGTAAGTTCTCCACTTCTTGAAATAAGTATCGAAGGAGCACGAGGTATTCTCTTCAATATTGCCGGAAACAAAAATCTTACCCTTACTGAAATTAATGAAGCGTCATCTATTATCACTCAATCAGCAGATCCTGATGCCAATATCATCTTTGGCACCACTATAAGAGAAGATCTAGGAGACGAAATTCAAATCTCTGTTATTGCTGCAGGCTTCGACGAAAACCGTCGTCATTTTAGTGGTGTTTCCACCGCCAATCCATATTTAAAACCTCAGTCATCAACACCTATTATCGAACCAGAAAAACCAACCGAAACAACTGATGAACCAGAACCAACATCCCAAGTAAAACTTGCCGGTAAATACAAAGTTCATCATAATGAAGTTGATATTGAAGACGATTTGGACATTCCTGCTTTCTTACGTAACAAATATTAAAAAATATGCCCACAAAAAAGACAACAACAAAAAAGAATAATACTAAGAAAACTAGTTCTAGAAAACAAACTCGACATGAGACATTTAAAGTTTCTGGAGAAACTCTTCTAAAAAAGGTTAAAGAATTAATCGCTCAAGGCAATGTTCGTCACATTACAATCAAGAGTAAAGACGAAAAAACAATCATGGAGTTTCCTCTTACTATTGGTGTGGTAGGTGTTGTTCTTCTCCCAGTATTTGCCGCCATTGGTGCTCTTGCAGCTCTTATAGGTGAATGCACCATTGCCGTTGAAGTTGAGGAATAATTTTTCTGTATAATATCAGAGGATGGTAAGAAATAATAACAAGAAAGCTTTTGTTCAGATCAGACATCTTTCAGATGTCTGAATTGTCACACCATCATTTCCAATACATCAATAGGAACTAAATATAGGAATCACTGCCCGTTATGTTTGTGGTCAAAACATCTCGATGAAAGAATCCCAGGTGATAGAAAATCTTCGTGTGGATCAAGAATGAAACCAATCGGTTTAACTTATAAAATTGAAACTAATCGATATGCTCGTGTAAATCATGGTGAAATAATGATTGTTCATCAATGCCAAAATTGTAAACATGTTTCTTGTAACAGAATAGCAGGGGATGATAATAATTTCTCTATTTACTGTTTACTTGACAATAAATTTGATATATCAGGTATTACTCTATTAAATCAAGATGATAGAGAAGAGGTACTCATCTCAATTTATGGCTGTAACTATAAAAAATATATTAAGTAAATATTTTTATATCTTGACCATTCGGGTAATCTTTGGTTTAATGAATTATATTCGCTAAATATTCGGGTTTATGATTCAAAAAATATCAGCACCGGTTTCAGTTCAATTAATTTATAATCATCGTCTTCGAACTGTGTCTCCAAGACAAATTTTTTGGGACGGTAAAATAATCCGTATTGCAAGGGTTGGTATGCACCATACGATTCGTGAGGGTCGCACTCTTTTCCATATTTTTTCTGTCACCTCCCAAGATCTATTTTTTCGCCTCAAATTAAATACAGAAACACTATTTTGGACACTAGAAGAAATAGCCGATGGACTACCAAATTAGACTAAATTTCAATCGTCGACCTAGTTCAGTTATGTATATTGATCTAAATTCTTGTTTTGCTTCAGTTGAACAACAAGCCAACCCCTTACTCCGCTATAAACCCGTAGCTGTGGCAGCCTACGATAGTCCCAATGGCTGTATTCTTGCCGCTTCTATAGAAGCCAAGCAGTTTGGTATTAAAGTCGGTATGCGAGTTAAAGAGGGGCGTCTCCTTTGTCCTGATCTAATTGTTCGTAGCCCTGATTCAAATAAATATCGCACAATACACCTGGCTTTTAAAAAACTTCTTTCAGAATACACTCCTAAAATAACTCCAAAATCGATTGATGAATTTGTTCTTGATTTTTCTGGAACACACACCTTTGAAAAAGGGATGTTTAATATTGCAAAAGAAATAAAAGATCGAATTAAAAAAGAAATAGGGGATTATCTAACAGTTTCTATTGGCCTAGGCCCCAACCGTTTTTTGGCAAAAACTGCTTCCAATCTTCACAAGCCAGACGGACTAGATGAAATTAATTATGATAACTATTTAAGTATTTTTAAATCTTTAGAACTTATAGATCTAAACGGTATCAATCGCCAAAATATCATACGTCTTAATACTGTTGGGATTTACACAGTAATGGATTTTTACAAGGCAGATGTTTCTTTGCTTCGTTGTGCTTTTCGCTCCATTTTGTCTTCTTATTGGTTTCTTCGTCTGCGTGGATGGGAAATAGATGATGTTGATTGGGATACAAAAAGTTTTGGTCATTCGTATTCTTTACCTAAGACAATGGTTACTCCTGAAGAATTAGCGCCAATACTCTCAAAATTAGTCGAAAAGGTTGGTTTTCGTATGCGTCACGCTAATTTTCAAACCAAAGGTGTTCACATCGCCCTTCTTTATTCAAATTATCAATATTTTCATGAAGGGAGAAAACTTGATCATCCAATTTTTGACAGTCAAGATATCTATCGCATAGCCTTTAAACTTCTTCGTCATTCCCCATACAAACTACCAGTTAAAAACATTGCTGTTTCTTGTTTTGATCTTTCTCCACACTCCACTCTCCAACTAAACCTTTTCCAAGATAACCAGCGAAAACATAATTTAGTCACCGCTATAGACGCTATCAACGATCGCTGGGGAAACTTTGTTATTACTCCAGCTACTATGTTCAACACAAAAGAATACGTTCACGACAGGATCGGTTTTGGTCAAGTTCGCGGTTTAGTTTAAACTAGCAATAGTAAAGTTCAGATACGAGGCAAAAGACACCCACATAATATATGGTACTAGTAACCATGCTGCAGTTTTATTTACTTTTCCAAATGAAACTATCGTAGCGAAAATAAATATCCATAAAACAATAATTTCTCCAAAAGCCAACCAAAAATCTTTCATCCCGAAAAAGAAAACGGACCATAAAATATTAAGTACCATCTGAGCACCAAACAGTTTCAAAGCCATACAAATTTTATTGCTCATTTTTGTCGACCAAACAAGATAAAGAGCAATCCCCATCATTATAAAAAGAGTCGTCCAAACAGGTCCAAATAACCAAGATGGCGGATTCCAGACCGGTTTATTAATTACCAAATACCAATCTTTTACAGCGGGAGTTGTAAATATCGACCCCAAAAATCCAGCAACTAGGGGAATAGTAATGGAAATAACCAATCTTCCGAAGTTAATATTCTTCATATATCCAGTATAAACACAAACAAAAACCCCGTCAAACGACGGGGTAAATTAAAATCAAAACAAAATTAATTGTGATGCTCTTCCTCTTCGGCAGCCATGGCCTCAGCTTTTGTTACATGAATAGTACCATCTGGGTGGTTAGCAGGGGAATAAATAGTATAAAGCTTCAATGATTCCGTGGCAGAAGTATTAATGATGTTGTGATTGGTACCAGCGGGTATGATCACCACATCATCTGCTTTAAAAACTATTTCTTTATCATCTAAAATCGCTTTCCCCTCCCCTACTTCAAATCTAAAAAATTGATCTACATTTCCATGGACCTCCATTCCAATATCTTCACCTGGGAGCAAGCTCATAACAACGAGCTGACTATGAGTACCAGTAAAGAGTACTTTTCGAAAATTTGTATTATTAACTGTCTCAGTCTCAATATCGGCGTGGTATCCTGTCATTTTGGTTTGTTAAATACTAACTAAATCATCATACAACTGTCAGTAAAATTACGCTATTAAATGTATTATCAAAACAACTCAAAAATCAAAAATAATTTTAAAATTTTTGACAAAAAATGGGCACCTTTTTTAGGTGCCCAGAACAGTGTTATTTTATTCGCCTCTCAAGTTCGGCAAGTATATTATCAATCATTTTAATCAGATCTTCCGTTAGCTGTGAGCCAATGTCCTCAATAGAACAGACTCCAGTCGTTGATATTTCAATCTGATCAGTTTCCGTTTGTGGTTTCAATTCAAAATCACCTCGAAGCCATGAATTTACTTCAGCAGGCGTTGTCATGTCTTCGTATACAACCTGGCTTTCTGGATCCACAATGGAGTAGAAAAGGACCTCTACAGAATTTGGAGCTGTGGATACATATCCAAGAAAATATAGTTTGTTGCCATTAGGTTCCTCTCTGATTACTGGAACCATCTCCAGGACCGTGATATTTCCGCATTTTGTTTCGCCAGTCTGGCGATACCATGCATAATCACGGTGTGCCGGACTACCTTCAATTAGCGATGTCATAAAATCAGCACCACCATAGGCCTGATTTGCCGGAAGCTGCCAAATATACACCGGGCCATCTATATCATGGCTCGCCGACATGGCGATCCCCTTGAGACCTTTTGAGACCAATGGGGAATACGGGGTATACCAGTAATTTCCATTCTTTGTTTCGATGTGGAATGGTGGTTTATTTTCGTCGTTAACGTTGCTACTTTGAAGTTCAATTCTTCCATCCCTGGAAAAAATCACTCCTACTCCGTATCGGTATCCATAAGCAATCACTTCCTGTTCCATCAGCCATTCTGGTTTAAGGGCAATGCCCTTAAGGCGAGGATCGGCTTCAGCCTCTTTAATAGTGAGGTTTTCATAGTTGCCATCGCCATGAATGATCATCACACTTGAAACATATGGATATCGAGAAAATCCAGCCCTTTTCATGAGGGACACAATAGCAAAAACTTCCTTGTTTTCTGGGTCCTGAACATAGAGAATTTCAGAGAACTCAGAAAAATAATCTTTAGACCTCACATAGAAGGTTTCGGAGTTTCCGAAGAATCCACCCTCAGCATAAGGCATTTGTTGGACAATTTTTACTACTTCATCCGCACTACTCGGATCAAATTGAAAGAATCCTTGAGTAGGCATTGAAAATTTATTCCAGATGTTAGTTGGATTAACACTCGCAATCCATTTTCCATTTACGAAGTCAAGATCTCCAGGCCCAGTTTTTGAGTCGGGATTGGTATTTGTGAAGTTCGTTGAAGCCACAGTATATGGGATATCCCTAATCGAAGATTGTTCGACTAGGTCTGAGTCCACTTCATAAACTGTATTTTTATACAACTCAGCATACATCAGTGGCTTTTGAATAATAAGCCATCCAATCCACAACACTCCAACTAATATAGCAACGAACCATGGCCAGGCCACTTCATCATCTGCCTTCATTATTCCCACAACAGCAAAGGCCAAACCAATCACCAACAATGTCCAGCTGAATGGGTGGACATACAACATATCGAGCAAAATTGCTGACATTGTATGCGTTGGTGCCAATAAAATCAAAGCAATAACTGTCACAATCAATCCAATCACAACACAACCAGCCTTGTTCATTATCTTCTCCTTAATCAGTATTTTAAAGACCTTGAATGGGCACATTATATCTCATAGTGTGAAAAAGTCAATCAGACTGATATTTTCTCATTCAAGCCTGATATAATAAGCGTAGTAAAAGCGTCTGAGCCGAAATCGCCGGCGAGCTGAAAGAAGAAATTAGTAGACCTTTCCGGGTGGCCCGTAATAGCCGTAATAAAGTAAAAAATTAGATGGTACCGTCATAAATTCAATTTTGTGACTCTAATCCTGAATAGCAAAAACGCTATGTCAGGATTTTTTTGAAACAAAAATGACCAAAAAAACAATACAACCACTAGAAACACAGTATGTTCCTTCAGTAATTGAAGAACAAGTTATTAAGTACTGGAAAGAAAACAAGACCTTCGAAAAATCTGTATCTCAAAGGGATATAAAAAATACTTATCGTTTTTATGATGGCCCTCCTTTTGTTACCGGTAAACCACATTATGGCCATTTACTTGGGTCGATCATTAAAGATGTTGTTCCCCGTTATCAAACCATGAAAGGTAAACACGTCGATCGTGTGTGGGGCTGGGACTGTCATGGTTTGCCCACAGAAAACAAAGTTGAACAGTTACTTGGTATCAGCTCAAAAGGAGAAATTGAAACACTTGGAATCGACAAGTTTGTTTCTGCCTGCAAAACGTATGTTCAAGATGTTTCCTCAGAATGGGAGTGGTATATCGACAGAATCGGTCGTTGGGTTGATATGGAGCACTCATACCGTACTATGGACATCAACTACATGGAGTCGGTGATCTGGGCATTTAAACAACTCTACGATAAAGGTTATATTTACAAAGGTAAACGCGTTTCTTTGTTCTGTCCTCGCTGTTCTACTCCTATCAGCAACTTTGAAGTAGCTATGGACAACTCATACAAAGATGTCACTGATCCATCTGTTTTTCTAAAATTGAAACTAAAAGGAGAAGATCAGTATTTTCTCGCCTGGACAACTACTCCATGGACTCTTCCTAGCAACTTTGCCTTAGCCGTATCTGAAAATGATACTTATGTTTTGGTTGAGCAAGATAGTGTGAAGTACATTCTTGCTAAGAGTCGCCTCGAAGCAGTTCTAGGACTCGACAATCTTAGAGTGATAAAAGAGTTCAAGGGTTCAGAACTTGTAGGTAAAGAGTACGAACCTTTATACAACTATTACGAATACACAAAAGCTGATTATCATGTTTATGCCGCAGACTTTGTTTCTATGGAAGATGGTACTGGTATTGTGCATATTGCCCCCGGTTTTGGTGAGGAAGATACTGAACTAGGCAAAAAACATGGTATATCTATGGGGGAATCAGTTGACGATACTGGCACAATGGATCCAAAAATTACTGTTGCTCAAGGAAAATATTTTAAAGCCGCTGATAAATATGTACTTGAGGATTTAACAAATAGGGGATTAATACTAAAGAGTACAAAAATTACACATAGTTATCCTCATTGTCATAGATGTAGCACTGCTTTACTCTATAAATCACAAATTGCATGGTACATCAATATTCAAGACATAAAAAATAAATTAATTGAAACCAATAAGGGCATCAACTGGGTACCTAAACATTTCAAAGAAGGACGTTTTAAATTAAGTATTGAAGCTGCTCCAGACTGGTGCATCAGTAGATCTCGTTATTTTGGTACTCCCATTCCTGTTTGGGAATGTGATTGTGGTGAAACAATTATTCCTGGTTCAATTGCCGAGATAGAAAAACTTTCCAGTCAAAAAGTTACCGATTTACACAGACCAGCCATTGATAAAGTTTTTCTCAACTGTCCTAAATGTGGCAAAAAAGCCAAACGAATTACTGATGTTCTTGATGGTTGGGTAGAGTCCGCTTCCATGCCTTATGCGCAAGTTCATTACCCTTTTGAAAATATTGAAAAATTTAATGATAGTTTTCCCGCAGACTTCATTACAGAGTACACTGGACAACTTAGAGCTTGGTTTTATGTCACGCATGTAGTCTCAAACCTCATTATGGACTCTGAGGCCTTCAAAAATGTTGTTGTTAGTGGTGTCATTATGGGCAGCGATGGTCATAAGATGAGTAAGAGTTTAGGAAACTTTCCTGATCCAAAAGACTCACTCCTCAAATTTGGCGGCGATTCTTTAAGACTGTATCTCATGGGTAGTTCTGTCGTTCTAGGTCAAGATATTATTGTTTCCGAAGAGGACTGGGCTAATAAACTCAAAACCACCCTTATGCTTCTTTGGAACTCTTACAAGTATTTTGTTTCCTATGCTTCTCTAGAAAAATGGGAACAAAAAAATGAGTTTACCAAAGAGCCGGGGATACTTGATCGATGGATACTAACTCGTTTAGATGAAACCGTTCATGAAATGGATAAAAATCTAAATGAATATCAAATTCCAAAAGCGGTTGCAATGCTCGAAAGCTTCATTTCAGACCTTTCAACTTGGTATATTCGCCGTTCCCGAGATCGTGTTGGTCCCAGTGCCCCAGATCAGGTCGATAAAGAAGCCACTTATACTACCATGTCGATTGTTTTCAATACTATATTCAAAGTAGCTGCTCCAATAATTCCATTCATTTCAGAGTATCTATACCGACATCTCACTGGTGAGGAATCTGTTCATTTAACAGACTGGCCAACCGCAATCGACACAAAAGCCATTGATAAGACTCTACTAGACAACATGGTACTTGTTCGTAAAGTCTGTGAAATGGGCAACGGTGAAAGAAAAAATCTTGGTTTACCTATAAAACAAGCCCTTGCCTCGATTACGGTCAAGGGAAAATTCTCAACAATAAAAGAAGAAGCAGAACTTCTTCAATTAATCAAAGAGGAACTAAATGTTGAAGACGTCTTCTTTGCCGATGGAAATGATTCAGTTTCCTATGACGTGGTGATTACCGCCAAACTTAAAGACAAAGGTAATGCCAGAGAAATAGTTAGATCGATCCAAGAGGCTAGAAAACAAGCCGGCTGTCGTCTTGACGAAAGAATTGAAATAGAGTTACCCGACTGGCCAAAAACCTATGAAGATGACATCAAGCGCAAAGCTCTTGTTTCAAAAATATCCAAGGGTCAGGAACTGAAAGTTGTAAGATCAAGTTAATATGCGTCCAAACAAAGGACTCTTTATATCTTCACTAATCTTGATTCTTGTTTTTGGCCTTATTACCATTTGGAGTACAGCTCCAGATCTTTTTTTTATACAACTGGAGTTCGTAGTGGTCGGCATTATCATTGTTTTTCTGTTGTCTCGTTTTGATACGAAAACTCTTTATAGTTTTTCCACATGGTTATATTTATTTAGCATTTTGCTACTAATTTTAACTATGATAGTTGGTAAAAATATAAGAGGATCAGTACGTTGGATCGATCTCGGCTTCTTCAATTTGCAAACCTCAGAAATAATTAAACCTCTTCTCGCCATTTCCTACGCTTCATACTTATCAGAAAATAAATTATCAAAATGGAAAGACTTTTTGATATTTCTTTTTTTATCTCTAATTCCAGTTGTCTTCGTCTTGATCCAGCCGGATTTAGGGTCTGCCTTAACTTTGATGTGTCTCCCTTTAGCCCTGTTACTATTTACTGGTCATCTAAAAAAGCTGCTGATAGTCGGAGTCATTTTTTTTGCCATAGTAATTCCCCTTGAGTCAAAATTCCTCAAACCATATCAAAGACAAAGAATCGAGACTTTTATTAATCCATACAAGGACCCTCAAGGTGCAGGCTACAATGTTATTCAGGCAACAATTGCTGTCGGCTCCGGTGGTGTTTTTGGCAAGGGGGTAAGGCTCGGAACACAGTCCCATTTAAATTTTTTACCCGAACGCCATACTGACTTTATTTTTGCCTCATTTGTTGAAGAGTTTGGTTTAGTCGGTGCTTCATTCTTACTTACTGCATACCTCATCATTTTTCGGACTTGTCTCATTGCAGGAAAGATAGTGCGAGACAAAAGGTCGTCTCTTCTTTCTCTTTCAGTATTTTCTATCATAGCTTTTCAAACGGTTGTTAATATTGGAATGAATCTTGGTGTTATGCCTGTAACTGGTATTACCTTACCTCTTTTTTCGTATGGCGGAAGTTCCCTTTTGAGCTTTGCCATACTAATTGGTCTCCAACTTCGCCAGCTTGATTTAATCACCCCCTTTGAGATATAATTTCGCACATGGAAGATAAAAATATATATGCCGTCATTGAACTTGGCGGAAAACAGTACTTGGTCAAACAAGGAGACAAAATTACAGCCGAAATAGACGACACGACAGTTGGCGATACTCTCAAAGTAAACGAGGTTCTTCTCGTTCACGACGGTAAGGAGACACAAATCGGTCAGCCTTATGTCGAAAAGGTATCAGTTGATCTCGTTTTGGACAGCACCGGTCGGGGTGAAAAAATCCGCGTTGCCAAGTTCAAAGCTAAATCAAGATACAGAAAAGTTCTAGGCCACAGACAGTCTGAGAACTACTTCACCGTCAAGGCTATTAACCTTTAAATAAATGCAATTCATATTGTTCGTCGGAGCCAACAATACTTTGGCGGCAGAAGAAGTGTCCGTTCAAATAAAAGAGGCGACCCAGGTTTTCCCTAATATCTATCGTTTTGAGATGGACTCTGCTGACGAGGCCAAAATACTTGCCGAAAAACTCGGTTCCAGTATCAAGCTGGCCGTCTTACTTGATGGGATTAACACCGACGCCAAGTCAGTTTCAGGCCAAATCACTGCTAGAAATTTTTCCTTAAGTCTACTTGGCAAACAAGAGAATACCAACAAACTTCATCAAGAGGTCAAAGACTATTTACCAAAAGGTCGTTTTGTTATCCCCAAAGATGAATTTGGAGTATCACCAGTAATAAACAGAAAACATAAAATTGATGAGTTTTTCTTAGATGTAGATCACAGCCAAGTCTGGAAAACTATTTGGGCTCACAATTTCTTACACTGGATCAAAAAAGATCGTCATATGCCTCATATTGATCCTCAGGCCGGTATGCTTCCTCCCAAAATTGCTCGCAGTATGGTCAACTTGGTACCCCTATCTCCCGAGGGAAAGCTATTAGTTGATCCATTCTGTGGTTCAGGAAGGGTTCTTATCGAAGCAGCCGAGATTGGTTTCCAGATTGCTGGAACAGATATTGTAGCCAAGCAGGTTCAAGATACTACAGAAAATCTCCAGTCAATGAACTTCTCAGGAAAAATTGAGGTTTTGGATGCCACTCATCTTTCGGAAAAATTCAATAATATTGATACCATCGTCACTGAGCCCTTCTTAGGTAAATCCAAGTTTCGACCAGACGAAATCCGCTACATTGTTCCTGGTCTTGAGAAACTTTATCTAGGTTGTCTCAAAGACTGGCTCAAAGCTCTCAAGCCTGGTGGTTTTATAGTTATGGTTTTTCCTTGGTTCAATGACGGTAAAAAAGTATATAAGACTAGTGAAATAATTGACGGGAAGCTAAAGTTGAGTTACAATCCATTGAAACGCGGAATTTTTTATTCGCGTCCCGATGCGGATGTAAAGCGTGAAATAATAGTCTTACAAAAACAATAAAACTAAAATAATATGGCACATGTCAAATCTGGTGGAGCGACCAGACAACACTCTCAACGACCAGGTAAAAGACTCGGAGTCAAGATTTATGGCGGCGAGGAAATAAAGACCGGTCAAATCATCGTTAGACAGCGCGGAGCTGGATTTCACTCTGGTGTCAATACCGACACTGGCCGTGATTTTACTATTTATGCCACTGCCCCCGGAAACGTAAAATATCGAAAACTAAACGGGATTAAATACATAGACGTAGTCACAAAATAAATGGCAGACGATCAACCGGTTGCAAGATTACCACTCGACTATCTTCAACCTAATCCTCTTCAACCAAGAGGAGTGATTACTCCTGAATCGCTTTCCGAACTCATTGACTCCATCAAAACTCACGGTATCATCCAGCCTCTAGTCGTGGCGCATACTCCAGCCGGCTATCAAATCATTGCCGGAGAACGTCGCTGGAGAGCTAGTCGCTTGGCCGGACTTACCGAAGTTCCAGTTAGAATCATCGAAACTACTCCTCAAGGAATGCTCGAAATGGCCATCGTCGAAAATGTCCAAAGAACCGATCTCAATCCAATTGATCGTGCCAACTCTTTTGAACGACTCATCAAAGAATTTTCTCTCACCAACTCTGATATCTGTACCCGTATAGGTAAAAGTCCAGCTTATGTTAGTAATACTTTTCGTCTTCTCGAGCTTCCTGACGCCCTAAAAGATGGCCTGATCTCAGGTGTCATCACTGAAGGCCATGCACGTGCCCTAGCTGCCATTCCTGATACCCAAGCCATGATCGAAGCCTACAAAATGATTCTTCGTGAAGGAGGCTCAGTCAGACGTGCCGAGGAGCTTTCTCGTCGATTCAAAAAAACCATGCACCGTTCCAAACCATCAGATGGCTTCAATACCAAAACAGTCAATGAATCTATCGATAGTATGGCTACTGCCATTGGTCAATCGATAGGGGAGAATGTCCATGTCAAAATGCGTCG
Organism: Spirochaetia bacterium; assembly: GCA_035477615.1. GTDB lineage: Bacteria > Patescibacteriota > Microgenomatia > UBA1400 > MFAQ01 > UBA2277. The sequence continues at coordinate 28,252 of DATIKJ010000039.1, forward strand.
CTCAAGAGTTGAAACTGCTATCCATATTGTTCTTAAGGGTAATCCCGAAGAGACCGAAACTCAGATTCAAAAAATATATGATCTTTTAGTTACTCCTTCGTCTAAAGAAGAAATCCAGCTAGAGACCAAGGTCGAACCGGAGTTAAAAAATGTTGCTCAAGAATCATCCAATGAATTAGTTCAACATCCTCCACTTACGGACGATACATACTCCAATCCATTTGAACCGATGACAGAAAAACCTACCTTTAGTCAGCCAGATCCAAGTCCAGTTGTTCCTAAAGACCCCAACAATTTTTCCGAGTATTAATTATTGGATTATCAGTTAGCGGCTTTTGTCTGATTCGAGATTACTCCTGCGACATTAGTTGGCCAGTAACGAAAAAATACTCTCCCAACAATATTGTATTCAGGTATAGGACCCCAGTCACGGCTATCAGATGAATGGCTTCTATTGTCACCAAATGCCATCACTTCGCCAGGCTGTACCACATAACTCTCTCCTTCAAGTAAAAACTGGCCAGCATGAGTCACAACTTCACCAGACAAATAGTATTCTTCCAACTGCTTGCCGTCAATAAACACATGTCCACTCTTTATCATCACTGTTTGACCAGGAACAGCAATTACCCTTTTTATATAATCAAAATTCTCATTTGTTGGAGCTTTAAAGACGATCACATCGCCATATCTTGGCTCTTGCCTGTTGTAGGTAATCTTGTCTGTCAGTAAATACTCTTTGTCTTTAAATGTAGGGTACATCGAGTTCCCTTTTACCTGATGTGGCTGCATCAAGAAGAGGTAAACAACTACAAAAACAGAGGCAGAGATTACAAATGCCTCCACAAACTCATAGACAACGTGTATAAATTTTCTGGCAAATGACATCATTTAAGTTTAATGCGATTGATATAATATATCAAGTTGGATCTGTAGCCCTTTCATTTATGGTCGCGTAGCTCAGTTGGTTAGAGCGCTGCATTCACATTGCAGAGGTCACAGGTTCGATTCCTGTCGCGACCACACAAAACTTGAAAATATAAGAATTCGAATCCAGTCAGGTCCACACTTTTCTTACCATCTCCACCAACTCTTATTGATTTTTACTTGAACAACATTGCTCTTCACACTTTCGTTTCCGGCACCATCAATCGCAGTCACCCTAACATAATATTTTCCAGGTGAAAGAACGTTACTAATCCAGAAAAGACTACGCGTATTAATAACATTTGAAAGTTGATCGGATTGAGAACCGTAATATACACGATAACCGATTGCTGTTTTTACTGGAAACCAACTAGCCAGTATTCTTTGAATCAGATTAGATGCAAATAGTTTTGGTGCTTTTGGAGCTGTGGTATCAATCTTAATTTTTTCAGTACTCAGAGCAATTTCAGTATTTCCAGCCAAATCTGTTGAATAATATGAAATAGTATACTGACCTTCTTTTGAAAGTATCACAGATGATCCTTCGGTTATATCTCCACCATTGATTGCATAAAAAGTTTTATTGCACCCACTTCTACCAGTATCAGTACAGTTGAAAGTGACAGTTACGGGATCTTTGTGCCATAAATTATCTATACCACTAACGGTTGTCTTTGGAGGAGTCTTGTCGATAACGAAGTGTAGACCCAAAACATCTCTAAACTGAGTAATACTGGGAATATCTTTTCTTATCGCATTATCATATACCTGGTGGGCCATATAATATCCACCTTCATTCAAATCAGCCACACAATTTGTAAAAGGCTCCATTGTTGCTGATGAAAAATTGTTTCCTGATAAATCCACTAAATTTGGTTTTTTTCTCCAACTACAATAGGCTTTTCTACCGTTTTGTGAAAATCTAAAACTACCATCTGCCTGTTCATCAAAAATCACGTATGAGTCTTTTAATAATCCAGATGAAGGTGATGCATCTAAATATTCACCAGTAAAAGACAGTCTCTCGAGACTGTCTATATAGGCAACATTTTCCACAAACTCAACACCATCAATATAATGCTTAAAAACAGCTGTAGGTGTTACTGTATCGATTGTTAATTCATCAGTTGTTTTGTCATAACCTACATTACCCATAGTATCGGTAGCACTTACCGATACATCATAAGTCCCATCGGTTAAATATGGCACAATCACCTTATCTGCCAACTCCCAAGTGCCATTACCATTGTTACTCGCTGTATAAGTTTTGTTTGCAATCTTAACTAAAATCTCTGCACTAAGATCATCAACACTTCCTGTTAGTTTTGGGCTATTGTTGTTGGTAATTAGGCGATCAACACCCACACTTGGTGGTGTATCGAAAGTGGCCGTGATATTAAATCCATCACTTTCGACATTGTAAAAATCAACTTGATCATCATTATATAAATTACCGTCAATCTTTTTCCAAATTGAATTCTCGTTTATATTTCCTAAGTGCAACTCATAATTACCCTTCCCAAACTCTTTCACTTTAACAACTAAATCTTCATTACTATATCCCGGCAGTATAAACAGTTTTTCATTAGGAAAATATATTCCCAGCTGATCATTGCACAAGGTCATCTCCGAGTTGCATACCTCAAGTAATCCGGGAGAGCGTATAGCCGCAATAAATACATTTCTACGATCATCACTAACTGAATCTAGAGCTTTTGTTATATCCAATCCCAACACACCAAATATTTTTTGTATATTTTCTTTTTTTGTTACTAACTCACCATGCCACCATGACCCCAAAATGTTGTTCGAAAAAGGACCTTTTGCACTTGCCTCAATCACAGTTCCGTCACCACTATCTTTTTCAAATGGATCCCCTGTAATCGGTTTTCCATCAACCCATCTGTTTGCTGCAAGATCATCGGTCGATGGGGGAGCAATCTTAATATATTTATTAGTCGGAACACTGTTACTAAATATTGATGCTGTCAACGTATCGATGGAAGATATATTTTGATTTAAACTATTTAGATAATCATTCTTTTGAGAAAGAGACGACCACAACACAGGAAAATCATTCAACTTCAAAAAATCATATGTAGGTAAAAGATCTTTCATTGAAGGTACAAAATCTCGAACTGTTTGTACATCATTTGATTGACCACCAAAATGTGTCGTGAGATCTAATGCTACTTTTGCCCACCAAACATCATTCCAGACCGTAGCCCCCTCCCAAACACCATAAGCATCTGTTGCTCCCATGTTTGGCGATCCGACGGTCACAATTTTATTTACTTTTGTTGTCCCGTAGGTTTGGGCATATGCTCTTGCCACCAAGCCACCCATACTATGTCCAACCAAGTTTACTTTTTCACCATCTGGAATATTTTCATCAATAAATGTTCTTAATCTATC
>DATIKJ010000040.1:0-5970 GCA_035477615.1 Spirochaetia bacterium
GCTTTTATGATTATTCCTAAAAAAATCTTTGATAAAGTTGGTGGTTTTGATGAAAAGATTTTTATGTATACAGAAGAAATGGAGTTATGTTTTAGGCTTAGTAAGCTAGGCTTCAAAACCACCTATCAAATATCTCCAGCCATTATTCATCTTGGTGGAGCTTCGGGGGGGTCTGTTTTTGCTCTAACTAGCGAAGTTAAAAACATGATTTACTTCTGGAAGAAACACATGCCACTATGGCAACTCCCCTTAATTAAACTCTTCTTTTTAAGCGGTTCATTGCTTCGTCTATTAATATTTGGGATAATCAAAGGAGATGAAAAAGCCCGTCGTGCCTATACACAAGCTCTTGGACTCATTATATAAGTACGTCATTGCTGCCGTTCTTCTTTTTATACCGCTTTATCCAAAGTTTCCTTTGTTTACGGTTCCTTTTACCTACGTTCAAATTAGAGCTGAAGATTTTCTTATTGCTGCTGTCTGGGGCATCTTTATTCTTCGAACTCTAATTGTTAAAAAAATTAAATTTCCCCCACTTACTATTCAGATTGGCATTTACTTGATCATTGGTTTACTCTCACTCATTTCAGCAATTTTGATAACTAAGAACATTGTTCCGTCAGTAGCTGCTCTACATTATTTCCGACGTATTGAATACCTATCTGTCTTTTTCCTTGTCTACTGGGCTAGTAAAGACGAACAAAATCGTCGCTTTTATCTCGAGTTAATTTTTATCTCCGCAATTGGAGTTCTCTTGTATGGCTTAGCCCAGATCTATTTAAGAGCTCCTGTTATTTCTACAATGGATTCAGAAGCCAGTAAAGGTATTTCCCTTACCCTTCGTCCTGGTGTTCCACTTTCTAGCACCTTCGCAGGTCATTACGATCTAGCCGTTTTTCTCATAATGGTTCTTTCTTATTTGACCGCTCTAATCTGTTCAGTTAAGGGCTGGTTTAAGCGTCTCCCTGTGTTTGCTTTCTTTGCTGTCATCCTTTGGCTTTTTATGCAAGCAGGTTCTCGAATTGGTTTATTTGGACTTTTTCTATCAGTTACCCTTATTTGTTATCTCTATCGTCGTTACCTGCTTGGACTAATTCTTCTAATAACCATGTCAGCTTTTGTTATTACCTCACCCTCATTTATTGGTCGTTTCCAAGCAATCATCAAGATCTTTACTTCTCAAGTAGTTTTGGTTAAGCCCGCCTTTGCTGTTTCCTCTCCCACTCCAACTGCTACTCCAACCGAAGAAGTCAAACGAGCTCTTCAACAAGACACCTCAACCAGTATTCGTCTTGATGTTGAGTGGCCGCGATCTCTTCGCTCGTTTTATAAAAATCCCTTACTTGGCACTGGATACTCTTCACTTGGTTTGGCAACAGACAATGATTATCTTAGAGCTCTAGGGGAGACAGGTATTCTTGGAATTGCCGCCTTTCTCTCCATTCTTATAGCCCTTTTTTACAAATTAAAGAGCGGTTTAAAAGATCAAAACAATCTCAATAAAATTCTAGTCACCTCCGCTATGGGTATTTTTGTCTCATTCCTTGTTACTGCCATTTTTCTAGATGTCTTTGAATCTAGTAAAATTGCCATACTCTTCTGGGCCTATATGGGATTAGCACTTAGTACCAAATTATGAAATTTCTTAGATATTTTCTCCTCGTCTCCGTTCTTGTTATCGCTTTAGTAGCAAGACTCTATAAAATCGATAACCCTATTGCTGATTGGCACTCTTTTCGCCAAGCAGACACTGCTTCGGTAACCAGAAACTTTGTTGACAAAGGAGTAAACCTTCTTGTTCCAACCTATCACGACGTTAGCAACATTCAATCAGGTTTCGATAACCCCGAAGGCTTCCGTATGGTTGAGTTTCCTTTGTACAATCTCCTTCATTTGGAAGTTTACAAACTTGTTCCTAACATCGGTCTCGACATGGCCGGACGCTTAACCTCAGTCATTCTTTCTCTTGTCTCAATCGTCTTCATGTATTTAATCGTCAATAAGCTCTCTGGCCTTTTTATGGCCTTTTTGACATCTCTGTTTATGGCTATTCTTCCTTTTAATATTTTCTACTCCAGAGTCATTCTTCCTGAACCATTAATGATCATGACTCTTCTAGCTTCATACTGGTTTCTTCTTCAGGTTTCCGAAACCGTTGGTTTTAAAAAGAGGCTATTTCTTCTTCTAAGTTCAGTCTTTCTCTCACTAGCCGTTTTAGTTAAACCATTTGCCCTTTTCTTTGCACTTCCTCATCTTGCTATTCTATTTCGTTCTCTTGCTAAAAAAGAACTCAACTTTTTAGACATCTTAAGTTATGCTGCAGTTTCTCTTGCTCCCTTTGGACTTTGGCGTAAACACATAGCCTCATTTCCTACAGGTGTTCCTGCAAGTGATTGGCTACTTAATCAAAATGGAATTCGTTTTCGCCCTGCCTGGTTCCGTTGGCTTTTTGGCGAACGCTTAGGCAAACTCATTCTTGGTTCTTGGGGTACCTCTTTATTAATTCTAGGTATTATTGCCAAACCAGCCAAAGAGGGGATTGCTTACTGGCTTTGGTTTATTGGTATTCTTCTTTACTTCACTGTTGTTGCGGGTGGCAACATTCAACATGATTACTATCAGGCAATCATTACTCCTTTTCTTTGTATTTTTCTTGCCAAGGGCACGATTCTACTCATGAGTCTATCAAGAACCACCTATTCCCGACTACTTACCTTAATCATGACCATAGTGGTTGTTGGTTTTATGATCGCTCTATCTTGGTATGACATTAAGGGTTACTATCAAATCAATAATCCTGTAATCATTGAAGCTGGTCAAAGAGTTGATCAACTCACACCGAAAGATGCAAAAGTTATTGCTCCTTATAATGGTGACACCGCTTTTCTCTACCAAACTCATCGTTCTGGATGGCCTCTTGGTTATGATATTGAAAAACACATAGATCAGGGGGCAACCTACTACGTCAGTGTCAATTTTGATGATGAAATGCGTCAATTGGAAAAGAAATATCAAGTTGTTGAAAAAACAGAAAAATATATCATTATCAAATTAACTCCTAAATCGATCAAATGAAAATATTAATGCTCACTCCTTATCTTCCGTATCCAGACTCTTCTGGTGGGCAGATTAGAACTCTCAACCTTCTAAAATATCTTTGTAAAAATAACGATATCACTCTCATTTCGCTTATAAAAAACGAGAGAGAAAACGAGAACATAAAACATCTTTTGAAGTACTGCAAAAAAGTACTAACCTTTCCTCGAAGTGCTACTCCTTGGACAGCAAAAAATATTCTGAGAACTGGTTTTTCTTTAGATCCATTCTTGATTGTCCGAAACTCTGCTCCTGGTGTTAAAGAAGCTGTAGCAAAAGAGCTTGAGTCAGGCCAGTACGACATTATTCACGCCGAAACATTCTATGTTATGCCTAGCATTCCCAAGACCAACATCCCAACCATTCTTGTTGATCAGACTATTGAGTATCTTGTCTATCAGCACTATGTCAATGAGACAGCCCCTAGGTTTCTACGACCATTACTTCAGATTGACGTTGAAAAACTCAAACACTCCGAACGTTATTACTGGAGACGTGCCGATCAAGTGATTGCTGTTTCAGTGGCCGATAAAAACGAAATGAATAAACTGGAGCCCAATCTATCTGTTGAAATTGTTCCTAATGGAGTCAATCTTGACCTTTTTCAAAAGAAGACCAGCTGGGATTCAAAAGACCCCACTATTCTTTTTGTTAGTAACTTTAAATGGTTACAAAATATTGAGGCTGCTCATGTTCTTATAAAAAAGGTTTTTCCATTGGTTCAAAAAAATCTTCCAAAATCAAAACTTCTTATTCTGGGTCAGCATATTACTGACGATATCAAAGAAAGTGCTGTCGGCAAAAAAGGTGTCACAGTTACTCAGATTGCCGATGACGATGTCGAAAGTCTTGTCAGGGCTTATCATGACTCGTCCGTTTTTGCTTCAACAATAAAAGGGCCTGGTGGTACCCGTCTGAAAAATTTAGCGGCCATGGCCAGCCAACTTCCCATTGTTTCGACCAAAGTTGGAGTTGAGGGTCTAAAAGTCAAAGACAAAATCCACGTCCTTATTGGTAATACTCCAGAAAAAATTGCTGATTTAATTATCAAAGTTATAAAAAATCCCCCTCTTGCTAAGAAACTAGCTTTAACTACTCGCCAGCATGTTGAAGATAATTTTGATTGGCGTAAGATTGCAGTAAGTCTTGATTCTATTTATCAAAAACTTGAAAAAAAATGAGCAAATTTAAAAACGAACTAGCTGTTATTATTGTCAACTACAACACTCGTCAGCTTTTAGACGACTGTTTGTCTTCTATCTATAAAGCTGATCACCCAAAAGGTGGTCTTCAAGTAATTGTGGTAGATAATGCTTCAGTAGACGACTCTATGGACATGGTAGCCAAAAAATATCCTTCTGTTATCTCCATAAAAAACTCGGAAAATCTAGGGTTTGCCAAAGCCAATAACGTTGGAGTCGAGGCTTCCAATGCTCGATACGTCTTATTTTTAAACTCTGACACAGTTATTAAACGATATAGTCTAGTAAAACCTCTTAAGTATCTCAAGACTCATCCCCGAGTCGGTGCAATAACGATCAAGTTATACCTTAAAGACGGCACAATAGATTACGATAATCATCGTGGTTATCCCACTCCAGCTTCTTCGATTTCCAAGTTTTTAGGACTTGCCAAACTATTTTCCAACTCAACTGTCTTTAATAGCTACCATCTAGGTTTCCAAAAACTCGATAGAATTCACCAGATTCCAGTTGCCGCTGGATCATACATGATGATGCCTACCAAACTATTTAAAGACATTGGCATGTGGGATGAAACCTATTTTTTCTACGGTGAAGACATCGACCTTTGTTTCAGAATAAATCAGGCCGGCTACAAGATAATCTACTATCCCAAGGTAAGCACTCTACACCTTCGTGGTGCCAGCTCAGGTTTACGTAAAGAGAATGCCAAAACCGCAGTGTCTGACAAAGCCAACAAAATCAAGATTGCCAAGTCTTCAGCAGATGCTTGGAGAATTTTCTACAAAAAGTTTTATAGCAAACGTTATCCCTTCTTTGTGACAGCACTTGTTTTGGCAGGAATTGCGATCAAAGGAAGACTGAGAGTTTTGAAATACCAATTAGGTAAATAAATGCGTATTGGAATTGATGCTAGGCTTTTTGGTTTAGAGCATGCTGGCCTAGGTCGGTATGTTATGAAGCTGGTCGAAGAAATTTTGAAACTTGATAAAAAAAATGAGTTTGTCTTGTTTTTAAACTCCGCACACTCAGAAGAATTTAAAAACAAAAAACGAGTTACTGTTGTCACCACAAATATCCCGATCTACAGCTTTGCCGAGCAAATAATTCTTCCCTTTATTTTTGCTAAGGAAAAACTGGACATACTGCATGTACCTCATTTCAACGCACCTCTCTTGTATCAAGGAAAACTAATTCTTACTATTCATGATCTTATTAAGCATGACTCTAAAGGGCCTGAATCTACCACGAGACATCGATGGCTATACTCCATCAGGCGCCTAGGTTATACAATTCAAACAAATTATATTGCCCAAAAAGCAGACCATATTATTGTTCCTTCGAACTTCGTTAAGGAAGATGTCGCCAAACGTCTGCATGTGCCACTAGAGAAGATTACGGTGACCTACGAGGCCGCTACCGGCTCTATAAAAGAGATAGTGCTAAATGAAAAAGAAAAAATTGAATTACTAAACAAATATCAACTATCTCAACCGTTCATTGTCTATACCGGAAGTGTCTACCCTCACAAAAATGTCGATATTTTGGTTGATGCAATTCAAAAACATAATCACAATAAAGAGGTTGATCTTCAACTAGCCCTCATTTGTTCTCGTTCTGTTTTTTGGGAGAGGCTAAACAAAAAAATTCAAGAAAAAAGACTACAAAGTTG
>DATIKJ010000041.1:0-60833 GCA_035477615.1 Spirochaetia bacterium
ACTTGATGCTGGAATTAATGAATTATTTTTGTCTGGAAAATAAGGACTGCCCATATAACCACCCCAAAGACGATAACCGTCCATAGCGTATTGCTCGTCACAGTTCATAGCAGTCAAAACCGAGTACTTGGACTGGAGATACTGGAGTGAGTAGCTATCAAGATGCCAGGCAGAAACAGATTTTGGATAAAAGCCGAAACGTTTGAAGAAAGTATCCATGTAGGTATCGATGAGCAAAAGCCGATCACTCTGGGTGTATCCAGAAAGAAAAACGCGATTGGCATTGTGAATAGAGTAGCCTTCTGGGTAAATGACACCTGCATCTCGTGTAAGCCAGGGGGTGATTTCCAAAAAGGCTCCGAGTGATTGATGAGGATCTATATCTGAAAGATTTTTAAAAAAACCTGATATCGTGGCGTCGATAACTGCGTCGAAGCGAAGTAGCCAGGTAACAGGAAGGGCTGAGTGGGTAGACTCTTGATACTGATATATAGGTAGGTCGAGTGGTGTTTGATCTTTCATCACCCAGCTTTCATAACCGACAACAGGGTTCGAGACGGTGACATAAGTTTTTGGAATAAAAGCTTGAACCGACTTTGGCAAGAAAAGAATCAAAAGAAGTGGAAGAAGAACAAGAAGTCTTTTAAACATGTTTAATTTTGAAGTAGTTTAAAGTGTTGGTAAAAAAGGAGATTCCCTCAACAAGAATAATAGTACTGAAATATATTGAAGCAGAAAAAACACCAATAATTACAAGTGAAATAACTGATGTACCAAAATGAATAAAGACTGAGAGAAATATACTCATGATGAAAGTGGCTATTAAAGGAGTTTTGAGAATATTTAATAAATTGAATTGAACATATTTACGAGCCATAAAGATAGTGATGATCGAAGAGGTGGCAATGATGATAACGGCGTAGGAAACACCCATGTAGCCAAATTTGAGAGCTAGCAAAGGCATAGTGGCCCAGGTTAATCCTGTCCACATAAGCATTAGTTTAAAAGTGGTTTTAATATGACCAGTGGCATTCAGAAGATTGGTTAGACTGGTGGAGATGCTGGCCCAAGCAGAGTTATATAGATAGATATAGAGAGGAATTAAGGCAGGAAGCCATTTACTGTATCGAGGAATAATATTTATGAGAGGGAGAGCAAAAAAGCCCATGCCAACGAGAATGGGAAAGGCGGCTAGACACATATATTTAAGACTAATCTCTACGGCTCTAGCTAATTTTTCTTTGTCATGCTGGAGTCGGGCAAAGGTGGGAAAAGAAACTTTAGTGAGATTGTCCATCACTATACGTAAAGGTAAACCTGCCCAACGACTGGCCCAGCCAATATAACCTAAACCAGTAGTACCAATAATTTTGGTAAGGATGATGGTTAAACCATCATCTTTAAGAACGGCTAAAAAAGTATTTGCTTGATACGGAAGTCCGAAGCGTAAGAGGGAACGAAGAGAGTTACGATAGATACCAATAACAGGTTTCCAAGGATAGACAATATACATAGTGACCAAGCCAACAATGCCACGAGCGAGAACAGCATAAGTAAAGGAAGTAACACCAAAACCTTTCCAAGCAAAGTAAACAGCAATAAAGTTGAAGGCAAGAGTTTCGAGTATTTGGGGAAGAATTAATTTATTGAATTTAATTTCTCTTTCAAGCATGATCGAAGGAATGGTTTTGAGGGAACTTAAGAAAAGAGAGATGCCCATGGCATAGAGAAGATGCATACCCGCTTGATCAATGTTGTATTGAATACGAATAAAGGGACCAGCAAGATAAAGAAGAATCAGCAAAGTAACAACAAGAATTTGTTGAATAGAAAAGGTGGTGGCAAGATCTTGTTTGGTAACGGTTTCTTTTTTCTGGATAAGAGCAGCGGCCAAACCAACATCGGAAAAATAGGCTAAGAAATTAACGACTGACGAAACAAGATAAAAGATGCCGTAGATATTGGGATCAAGAAAGATGGTAAGGGCGAGGGTGGCAACAAAAGAAATAATCTGAACGACAAAAGTACGAGAAATAAGAGCCAGTACTCCAGACACAGATCGTCGTTTAACCTCTTGGTACTCTAACACTTGTGGTTCATCAGCGCTGGCGTCGAGCATAGATAGTAAGTCTTATTAATATTATTATCGAAATTAAAGTAATGATGTCTGACCCGAGACGAATTGGAGTATAGCCAATTTTAGCGTAGACAGTATGAATACCAAAAGGAACATCAACAATAACTCTACCAAGATCAGGGTCGGCAATCGTGGTAACAATTCGATTATCAACTTTGGTAACTAGACCGGGAAAAGAAAATAATGGAAGCATAATCTTGGCTGAAGGTGAAGAAACGTTGGCATCAAAACTCAACCAGTTAGTTCCAGAAGAATAGTTTAAAATTCCACCTCGACCTTCATTAAAGACGGGAATGGTAAAAGCAGGTTCTCCTGGAGGAGTTGGTGCTGATTTGGGAAGATAGTCAAATATTCCACCGGTGACTTGAAGCTCCCATTGACGTCCAGCCATTTTTTCTTCAAAACTGACTCTGGTTGGTCTTTCAACACGAAAGAAAGGCATGTTCCAGACAATGACACCAACAGAAAGAAGGATAATAATTAGTTTTTTAAATAGATTAGGCACTTTGATGGTAGCTAAATAACCAGCAGTAAAGGAAAAGTAAAAGACAATTAGAGCAACAAGTCTCCAGGGGAACTGGGAGTACTGTAATAAAGAAATTCTCTGCCAGACGGGCAAGGAGCGACTATGACAAAGAAAAGCATAAATAAAACCAAAGAAAACAGACATTAATATCATAAGAGATGATGTTTTGTGATTTTTTAAACGGAAGATAGCAATAACTGAGGCAATAAGAGCAACTATCCACTGGAGTTGGCCAATAGAAAAGGACATACCGTCGTCTGGACCCCAAGTGGAACCACCATAACCCCAGAAACGTGAGAAAAACATTTGATTAATATCAGCATAGTGAGCCATGTAATTAAAATAGCCTGACATCATGGAGTCGACATGGACAAATTTTTGTTCTAAGACAACGGGTAAAAAGAAAAAAGCAGAAAGACCAAGTCCAAGTAATCCAGAGATTACTAAGGTTTTAATTGCTTTGATATTTTTGGTTCTCCATATCCAGAAAAGTGCCCAGATGATGGCTGTAGGAGCAAATATCATTGTCATAACGTTGTGAGAAGTAAGTTGTCCCATTAGGGCAACAGCAAAAAGAAGAAAACTTTTCCAGGAGAATTTTTTGGCAATTAATTCGTAGATAAATAGCAGAACAAAGGGGAACCAGACCATACCCCAGGCTTCATTTTGAGCGCCACGAACATAGACATCGACTGAGTGATACGGGGCATAGACATAAAACAGCGCAGAAAGGACTCCTCCCCACTTGCCAAAAAACTCTCTGGCTAGATAGTACATGCCGACTCCAGATAAGACAAAGGCTAAAGCAAACATGATCTTGATTGGCCAAAAGAAACCAAGACCTAAAAAAACCATAATTTGCATTGGGTAATAAGGCATAGGAGGATAAAACTGCATCAAAGGATAACCATAGCCATAACCTGCATCTGGAACCCAACGGCAAGGGAATTGACCATCTTGGAAACATTTGTTTAATTCATAAAGACGAAATGATTGAAGATCATCGTGCATCGTAAAGTAACCAGGCTGAAGCAAACTAAAGATTGAAGGTACCAGAAGAATTATCAATAAAATTTCGACCTTGAAACGGCTAATAAATTGCCAGATTTTTTTCATTACTAGGATCATTATAAAGAGTTTGGCTGGTAGCGGTAAAGCTGAAGAACTTCTTGAGTGCCATCTTGGCGAACAGTTTTAGGAAACTCTTTTATTAATTGGAGATCTTTTAGAGAATTGGCTGGTAGATGATTTCTGGATTTATTAAGAACGAAGAATCTTTGATTTTCTTCTGAGGTATTTACTAGTCCCTCTGGAATGGAACTGACATAAGGATTTGAGCCAACAACAATAATGTCTTTATGACCCTCGGTGTAAATTTGAAGACCGTCAGGAAGAGTTCCGAAATAACCTTCGGTAAAGATGACAACTTTGTTTCCTTTTGATTCAAGATCAATTAGGTAATTGGCTACTTCTTTCTGTCCCCAACCAGCTGTCCATTCTTCTAGATAGCCATTATGCATATCAAAAGAAAGTGGAGCTTTACTCGGTTGAAAAACACATAGTAAGGAAATGATTAAGGGAACAACAAGAAGAACAAGTGAAGAGAGTTTTATAAGAAGTCCTTTACGAGTAATCAACCAGTTGAGACCAAAACCAATGACAGGAATAAGAGGAATGATGGCAAAAAGAATATAACGGCTGGTATAGACTTTGGCGATTGATGCTTGAGCAAAAAGAGGAATTAAAGAAGCGAGTATTAAAAAAATTGATATACCTCTTGTCTTTTTTGGAAATAGCCCAAAGAAAAGCGTGAGTAGTAGAGTGGGGGTAAAAAGAAGCCAAAGCCAGTTTAAGGTAGTCTTTAAATTACCAACGAGAGGATTGAGAGGATGACTTAAAACTTCTTTCCAAGTAAAGAGATAGTCTTGATTTCTAGCACCAATCATATTAAAGCTTGGCCCTAAACGAAGAATGTTGTACATAATTTGAGAAATAACAACGGTAGCAAAGAGACCAATAAGAAGATTTCCTAGAGATTTTAAATTGTAATCTTTGGGTCGACAGAAAAAGACGAGAGCAAGGACTAACCAAAAATAAAAAAAGATTGCTGGTGATTTGGTGAGTAATCCTCCACCGATAAAGAAACCAAGAAGCATGGCGTGATCAAGTCTTTGTGTTTTAGAAAATAAAACTGAAAGGGAGATTGACCATACACCAAACATGGCAAGCATGGAGTCTGCGAGAGCCATCCGATCGAAAAATACCGAGAAGGGAAGCACTGCAAATGTAAGAAGAGTAAGGGCAACAATAAGAAAATTCCTAAAAAGAACAAATGAGAGAAAACCGAGACCTAAAAAGGTACCAAACCCTGTAGCTACGGAAACAAGACGACCAGCAACTAAAGGATCGTCTGATACTTTGAAAAAAGGAATAGTAGACCACATAAAAAGTGGTTGTTTACCATCTGTTTGAGGAAGGAATCTAAGGCTTGATTCAGTTTTCATAATCTGAGACCAACGAATATAGATGGCTTCGTCGACAAAGACAGGAATATTATTAAGCTTTGATAGTCTTAAAAAGAAAAATAAGCAAAAAGCCAGAAGAGAGATTGTGATTATCCAGAATGTTTTACTTTTGATCATACATTCCTTTTAAATCATTTATTTTGACGCCTAAAATTTGTTTCAACATGTCGGTTGATTCCTTGATGAATCTTTTGTCTTTGCCTGTAGAAGTGTCTTCATCTTTCCACTCAACATCGACTTCTTTAAGTTTTTGCCCAAATTTTTCGGCTAAGAAAAGTAACTCTACATCAAAAGCAGAGACAGACCATCCTTTGGATACTTTTTTATCCGACATTACGGAGAGTTTGGGAAAAATTTTTTTGGCGACAGTGGTGTTGAAGGCTTTAAATCCACACTGTGTATCAACAACATCTCTAAGCAAAAATAATCCTCTTATAAAACGAAAACCCCAGGAGGTAAGTTGTCTAAACCATGGAAAGTTGGCTCTAGCCTTGCCACGAGAACCAAATACGACAGTGTAGCCTTCATCAAACCAAGGCAGAAGTTTTTCAACTTCTTTGAGTGGAGTTGATTGATCCATGTCGGTAAAAAGGACAATCTTGCCTTTGGCGGACTTTATTCCAGCATAGACAGCTTTAGCTTTGCCACCATGTAGATTGGGAAGAACTCTAAATCCGGAATGGCTTCGAGAAAAAGCTTGTGCAATTTCCCGACTACCATCAGTAGAACCATCATCACTGATGATGACTTCATAACCGTAGCTTACCCTTTTTAGATATGAATAAACTTGGTCCAGAACTCCCCTTTCGAGATTTTCTTTCTCATTAAAATTCGGAATAACGATTGATAGTTTTATATCGGACATAGATTATTTAAACATGCTTGCCTTGTAGTATTTTAACTCATCTATAGACTCAAGAACGTCATCGTGAGCACGATGACGTTCGACTTTAATATTTCTTGGTATATCAGGATACCAGCGTTCTGCTAGCTCTTTGATTGTTGAGACATCTATAATCCGGTAGTGAACATACTCAACAATCTCAGGCATGTGCAGCCTTAAAAATTCTTTGTCAAAATGGACTGAACTGCCGGCAAGTAGGGCTGTTTTTGAAGGACAGTATTTTTTAATGAAATCTAAAGTTTGTTTTTCGGCATCTTGAAGACTAACAGTTGATTCATGAATAGCATCGAGGAGACCAGACATGGCGAAGTGTTCCCTGGACCAGTCGCTCATCTGACTATTAATGGTTGGTGGGTGATGAATAACAAGATCCGGACCTTCGGCTAAAACGTTGAGGAATGAGTCGGTGATGACTGTGGAGATCTCGACTATTTTGTCTTTTTGAGGGTTGAGGCCTGTTGTTTCAAGATCGAGCCATACTAGATTACCATTGGTTGTCATTTTGGGTGAATTAAGCGATATATTTTAATGTTGTCAACTTCCCATTGATTGTCTATTTTGGCGATACCAAAAATGGCAATTTGATACTGGGAGTGGCCTTCAGGTTTGCATGTGTCACCATCTTCGCAGATAACAAAAAGCTGATTGGTGATTTTGTTTTGATCTTTCTCAAGAGCGGAGTTCTTGTTTTCCAAAAAGTAACGATATGATTCGTCGTAGTTTTGTTTGGAAATCAGGCCGAGATTGAACGGTTCCTCTTTTGATTCTTTAATGATAAGGTCGGCTACTTGCTCTGTTCGCTGGAGTTGACGATTGGGAGAACCAAGTGTAGGGCTAGTACTCAAGGCATTAGTGATTATTGCAATGAGAAAAATAATGGTTGCCCATTTAATAAGAGAGTATTTTTTAAGAAAATTGGAGACAATGGATCCTGAAAGTAAAAATAGTGCAGGGTATATAAGACCCAGATAGTGAATATATATTGGTTGGCTATAAAGACTTAGCCCAAGAATAGGAAAAAGTATCCAAGCAGAAAGAATTTTTATATGATTCTGGCGACGTCTTAAAAACATGAAGGTGGCAGAGACAAGACAAAGAATGATTGAGTATATTAAGGCTGGTTTTTCGTTTCCTGATAATAAAGCTGATTGAGAAAATGAAAATATTGATAATGGTTTGGTAAAAAACTCACCAAGATTAAAAACGCCCGACTTAACTGAGAGCAAGGCAGAAAAGGCTGAAAGGTTCATGCCCTGATGTTTGATGTCAAAAAGAATCAGAGGTGACATGAGAAGAAGAAAAAGGAGAATACCAAAAATGGTTTTTTTGATGAAAGATGTTTGAAGACTTTTTTCTTTTTTTATTTTAATGAAGGTTAGAAACCAAAATAATCCAATAGTTGGTATCAAGAGAAATGCTAGATAGTGCATTTGAAGAGCAAAAGCAGTGCTTATGCCAATGAGAGGAAGCCATAGATATTTTTTATTTCCCCAAACTTGATAAATTCCCCAAATAGACAAGAGAGCAAAGAAAGGCATGGGGTTGGGATTCGAGGAAGTTCTGCCATAGATTATGGCAACAGGAGAAATGGTATAAAGCATGGCTGTAATAATTGCTGCTTGTTTGCCAAACCAGACTCTTGCGACATACCAAGTAAAAAGGATTGTTGCAACACTTAAAAAAGCGATCATAATAGCGGGCCCAACAGGGTTGAGACTAGAGAGAAAAAGTGCGGGAGCCATCATGTAGTAATAGAGAGGGCCAAGATACATGTTGCCAACACTGGTTTGAGGACCAATAAAAACTAGATTGCCTTGGGTGATAAGGTCTCGCACAATACGAACATCTCGACCTTCATCTCCTAGAAATGTCATAAACTCATCAATTCTAAACAAGCGAAGAAAAAGCGCTAAAGAAAGAATTATTAGGAGTAAGACAAATTCACACCTATTTTTTTTGATCCAACTGATCATCTGATTTTCTGCCAAAGTTTAAATAAATCAATAAAGCTTTGGATAATAACGTTTAGCTTGGCACCAGTAGCTTCTCCAAATTTTCGGGGGTAGTGTTGAACTCCAATTTCAACTATCTTAAAACTGTCCTTTTTTGCCTTGATGAGAAACTCAGAGCTAATAAAAGCTCCTCTTTCGCTTTCTAGTTTGGGAATAGTGTCGACAACTTTTTTGGAGATAAGCTTGAAACCGCAGTCGATGTCTTTAACATTTAAACCAAAGAGTAAATAAACAATTAATTGCCAAATCTTAGAGTTTAGTTTGCGAGTGAAAGATACTTTGCGACCTAGATAATAACCGATAACCATGTCGGCACTGGTTTTTTCCTGAGTATCGATGAAGCGACTTATTTCTTTGAAATTAAACTGACCATCTGAGTCGATAAAAGAGATCCAGGGGTATTTGCAACCATAGAGTCCGCTTTTGAAAGCGGCGCCATAGCCTCTGTTGGGTGAGTGGTGGATAACATGAATTTTTTTGTTGGCTCGTGCAAGATCATCAGCAATTTTTCCGGTTTGATCTTTGGACCCATCATTGACAATGACAATCTCCCACTCAGATACATTTTTTTGGAGATTTTCGACTACATTTTTGACTGTCCGTTTGAGATTGGCTTCTTCGTTGTAAGCCGGCAAAAACACGGACAATTTTTCTATTTGTCTCGTCATACTCACAAGTATATACTAAGAGGTAGATGAAACGAATATATTTGGCAGTAATTGTGGTTCTTTTTTCTTTTGTTGTTTGGATGCCGTTTGTATTAAAAATACAACTACCTGGTTGGGGCATGGACTTTTCTACAGGAACAAAAATTCTTTGGCAAAACTTTGATGGACCAAATTATTTAATTGTAGAAAAAACTTGGTACAACAAAGAGGAAATAATGAGTAAATTTTCAAGCCCACTCCCTACTGAGTATTATCCAGCACATTTTCCTCTATATCCTGCCATTATTGGTGTTTTTGATTTTTTTACAAAAGGACCGTCTGCAATGCTTTTAGCCACACTCCTTGGAAGTATACTGTGTTTTTTAATGCTTTTTAGATACATAAAGGAATTTGGACTTAGCAAAAACCCATTGTGGTTATGTTTAGTTTTCTTATTGATTCCTGCACGCTTTGTGGCTTTACGAAGTATTGGCTCACCTGAACCATGGTTTTTGTTTTTTATAGTTGCCAGTATTTTTTACTTTAGAAAAGAAAAATTTTGGATCGCTGGTTTGTTTGGATTACTGGCTCAGTTTACTAAAAGCCCCGCAGTGATTTTACTTGGAGCATATGGGCTGTATGCAATAGTAGAATCCCTAAAACAAAAAAGGGTTCAGTTTAAGTATTTACCTCTTCTGATTCAAGCGTTGGTAGTTCCAGCTTTGTTTTGGTTTTATGGACTACGTACTGGAGATTTTTGGGCTTATTTTAATAGTGGAGATAACTTTCACCTTTTTTGGCCACCTTTTTCTATCTTTGCGCCTCAGGGTCAGGTTTGGGTAGGTAATTTTTGGTTGGAAGACGTAATCTGGACCTGGTTAATATATGGTGTTGGTATTGCCAAAATGTGGAAAAAGAAAATGAAAGTGGAGTCTTATTTTGCAGGACTATTTTTCTTATCAACACTATTCGTAGCTCATCGTGATATCAGCCGATATATCCTACCGATTGCTCCGTTTGTTTTAATTGGATGGGATGCTTTAGTTCAAAAGAAAGAGTTTAAGGTTATTTTGGCAATTCTAGTGATACCTATTCTTTTATATAGCTGGAACTTCCTGTTGAATAACTTGGCGCCGATTGCTAATTGGGCACCCTATCTTTAAATTTTCTTTTTCTTCCAAATAACTAGGTTGTAGATGAGCCAGTTTAGGGGAACAGTAAAAAAGAACACAGCAAAAACTAAGAAAAGGTTTCTATATTGATCACCAAAGACTTGAGTACCAACACCGATAATAATACTGGGAATAACAATACCAGAAATAACTGAGCTAAGATTGAAAGTGGCAAATTTATGAAGCATTTTATTACCCCATACAAGTTTTTCGTTTTTGAAAGTCCAGAGATTATTTAGGGTGAAGTTGCTGATAATGGAAACTTCGGCGGCGAGAGCGTTGGCAACAAAATTTCTGATACCGACTGTATTGATTAAATTTTGCATGGCCTTAGAAAAAAGATCTAGACCAACTTTATTGATAACAAAACCAAAAAGCCCTATACAACCAAATTTTATAAATTTTTGAGTAGTCTGATCATTCCAACGTAAGAGAAAAACAGAACGAAAAATATCTTTGGCTGTTTTTGGTTCAATTTTGGACTCTCCCTTGGTACGCAGACCAAACTGTAGTGGAATCTCTTTGACCTTGGCACCAAGCTGAATCATTTTGTAGAGAAACTCGAGTTTGTAACCAAAATTTTTGGAGTATAGATGATCCATGTCTATGGTGTCTACGAAGCCTTTGACACGAGAAGCCTTGAGACCGGTGGTTGGATCAGTAATTTTGAAAAACATTTTTCCGGGAAAGAATAAAACAAAGCGAGCAACCATTCCTCCTACTTCACTGAAGAAGACGCGTTTAAAGCCCCAACCCTTGGGATTACTACCACCTTTTATTTTGCGAGAACCTAAAACATAGTCGTAACCGGCATTAATTTGTTGGAGAAGTACCGGAATGTCTTTGGGGGGATGCTGGAAGTCTGCGTCGAATTCGATGAGAACATCGGCTTTGAGTGACTCTATGGCATGACGGAAGCCTTTGACATATGCTCCTCCAATACCAGCTTTTGTTGGATTAAGAAAAAGTTCAAGATTTTTGAAGATTTTTTGTTTTTTTTGAACAATTTTGTAAGTTCCGTCTGGAGAAGTATCGTCGACAACTAAAAGTTTGCAGTTCCAGTCTTTAATCTTCGGAAAAACCTTGCCGCAAAGAGCATCAATCATTTCACCGATAGATTCGGCTTCATTGTAGGTAGGAATTACAACGACGGCGAGAGGGAGTTTTTGCATAGTTACTTATTTCTCATATCTTCTTGACAACAGTCACCTTCACACTTATTACAACACTCTTTACCGTAGCTTTCTTTGGCCTCTACCTCTCTTCGTTTACCTTCTTCATCGTACCAGTAAAGTATTTTGTCGTCTTCGTCAAGAGTTTTGTTGTGTGACCCGTCACAGAAAGGTTGGTTTTTACTGAGTCCACACATACAAATGTATTTATCCCCCACTTCTTGTGGACCATGAGCTGTTCTTTTTATGAGTCTTGGCATAAGGGTATTATAGAACATAAGATAAGGTAAAATTGAAGCATGAAGATAGATATTTTAACCATTTTTCCGGAGATGTTTGAGAATGTTTTTGGGACATCGATAATTGGACGAGCAACTGGAACTGGAGTGGTGGAGATCAAAGTACACAATTTACGTAGTTGGAGTAATGATAACTACAAGAGTGTTGATGATAGACCATTTGGAGGTGGTGCGGGAATGATTATGAGGGTGGATGTAGTTGACCGAGCTCTAAAAGACTTAAAAAAACCTGGATCAAAAGTAATTTTACTTGATACTAAGGGTAAAATGTATAATCAAAAAGCGGCGGATACTTTAAAAGGTGAAGAGCACTTGATCATGATTGCGCCTCATTTTGAGGGTATTGATCAGCGTGTTCACGACAATCTTGCAGATGAAGTGTATTCAATTGGACCTTACGTACTGTCTGGGGGTGAACTGCCAGTAATGGTGATCGTAGACTCGATTGTGCGATTACTTCCGGGAGCCCTAGGAAATCCTGAGTCTTTAAACGAGGAGTCGTATTCTGACTTATTTGATACAGAGTATGCACAGTACACCAGACCGTCTGAGTACAATGGCTGGAAAGTCCCAGAGATACTTCTTTCTGGAGATCATAAAAAAATCGCCGACTGGAGAAAAGGAAAATGAGGATTTTTATTTGGGTATACCTACTGGCATCAAATAAATAATGGTGTCGGTACTAGAAACAGTGATTAACTCTTTTAGTTTTAGTTCATCAAAATTTGTACTGATCGTGGTTCCGAGCTTGAGACTTTCTACCTGCAAGGCAATATTTTGAGCTATGAAACCAGCTTCAAGATAGACTTCTTTGTCGTGAGGAATTCCACCATAAGCTTCAGCCATTTTACTCATATTTCCAGTAATAACCAAAACTGCGGGAATCTTATTAAAAGAATTTTGATTTAATAGTTTAAAAAGAGCATCTCCCATCTCAACTTTTTTGATTGGTTTTAATTGATGAACTGGAGTTCTGTCTCCGGGAATATACTGATACTCTCCGGCCTCAAGACCATCGACCTTGTTGGCAATGAGAAAAACAGTCAGAGGGTAAGTAGACTTGAACGAAGGGGCAGTACGATCACCCCAGTCGACGTTGATTCCTTGAGCTGCCCATAGAAGCTGAGATATTTGTTTGAGAGTAAGAGCACCATTGGTAAAGTCTAGTCTCGTCTTTCTGTTTTTTAGGACTGTTTCAAGAGAGTTACTACTTCTTATATCTGGCTGAGGAAGGGCGGTACTGTCTCCGGGAAGAACAATCTGTACTACTGGTGTCTCAGATTGTGTTTGATTATTTCTTTGTCTAAGATTAAGAATGAAAGCAGTGACAGAGAGAGATATTACCAACAGAGCAGTAAGTAAAGGAGTTGACCATTTTTTGGCAAACTCCAGTACCTTGTTGGTTTTATTTTCCTTGAGAGTAGAGGCAGTCTTTTTCACGAGGACAGTACTTTTGGTTTAAAGAAAGCTGCTTACTTTAGCGTCTTTTCTAACCTGAGAGTACCATTCTTGAGATTTGGTATAGATGTCTTGTTGGTATAGAATCTCTTTGATCTCGTCAGCAACTTCATCAAGCTTTTTGTCGGCATATGAGGCCTTGTTGTCTGTAAAGTACTGAGAAACTGCGACGTCGGTAATTTCAATCTTTCCCGATGACTCGATTAGTTTTTTCAAACCAATACTTTGTTCGATTGATTGAAGTGCTTTTTCCTCGGTCATACCAAACTGGGTTAATGCAGCTTTGAACTGCTCTTCTCCACCATACTGTATTTTGATTTTGGCAAGTTCGTCTTGTACTTCTTTGTCGGTAACGACAATATTGTTTTTCTTAAGATTCTCTTGTAGTAGCTTTTCAGAAACAATTTCTTCAAAGGTCTGATCCGCATATTTTTCTGCCATTTTGGCATTTAACTCCCAACGAGAAACTGGAGTTTTGTTTACTGTGCCAGCAATAAAGAGTCCTTTATTTTTTTGGACTAATAAAAAGACGACAATTCCAATTGCAACTATCAAAAGAAGCTTCACAAATAAAATGAAATTAAATTTCTTTTTTGATTTTGTTACTTCTGGGACTGAAGCACTTCTCATTGTTTTGATAACTTTGACAGCTTTTTTTGTTTTGGAACTTGTTTTTGGCATTGTAGTTGTTTTTTTAATGGTTTTTTTTGATTTGTCTTTGGCCATGATTTTTATATTACCACATTGATAAATTAATAGACGGCTTCTTCTAGATTGATTGCGTTGTCATAGACGGGAATAAACGGATCTGGAAGATCTGTATTGATACTTTGAATTTCCTCTTTGAGGGCACTAAATTCGGATTTTATTATTATTTGTTCGGTTGGTACTACGTCTTCAATTTCTGGTGGAATAAAAACAGGTAGAGGTGTTTTTTCTGAGGCTTTTTTGCCGATAGCTAAAGCAATTAATAAAATGACAATTACAAAGCCGGCTATAGTGAACCACTTGTATTTCTGCCACCAAGCTTTAATGGGAATATATATTTCTCCTGACTGTATCTTTCTGATCAGCTCAATAGCTTCCGGATTGGTGATGTTAATTTTAGGAATGGGCATAGTTTAGATCTATATCAATAAGACTATCAATCCATTTCAATTGGAGTATTTGGATTTTTTTGACTGTCTCGGAGTTGTTGGTAAAATAGCTTTCGTTGTCGATATTATCCAACATTTCTTCGGAGTAAAACTTAGTAGTGAAAGCGTTGATGGTATCGTTTATTTTGTTTCCAAGGTCTTGAATATCGGTGATTCTAGTTTGCAGAGCTGTTGAGTATGGCTTTGCCAGTTTGGGAAGAATGAAGTCTAGAGAGTTTTTTGATTGAATTTGGAAACGAACAAGTTGAGAAATCTTGCAAGCAACAACTCCAGATCTCAGGCTTTTATCGTGTGTAACGGTATTGGTGATATAGTTTTGAGTGTATTCAGCCAGATTGGCGGCAGTTACAATTGATTGAGATTTGTAGGCTTCTGATAGATAAAAGTTTTTTGCTTGGGTAAGAGCATCAATACTTGGCTTGATAGGTGCGTAGTTTGTTTCTTTTTCTTGGCAGAGATAAAGGAGGTAGGCGGCAAAACTACCTTTGGCGAGATCTCTTGTGGAGAGTGTTTGTTTGGCAGCTAGAATTGCCTTTTGTTGGTTATCTAGTGTGGGGTTTTCCAAAAAATCTTTTTTTAGAATAGAGTACTCAATGTAGTTTTGGCGGTATTTACTATACTGAAACTCAAAGTCTGACTTGGCATCAGCATAGACAACCGTACTGACGGTAGATAACAAATACAAAAATAGCGGAATCAATAGTAGCTTTGAGAAAAGCTTCATTACTTTAAGGATAACCCCTGACCAATGAGTTTTTCAACTACAGTTTGCCAAGTTGAAAAATGGAGATCAAGTTTTTCTTCTGTAATAACTGTTTTAAGTCCTCCCCAGACTGGATATCTGTTTTTGTTTGTTTGAGTTTTCAAAAATTCATGAACTGAGACTTGCTTTATAGTTGAGGCATCGCCTCCCAACTGATCAACAGCAAAGCTTATTAACTCGAATGGTGTGGTGGTGTCTGAAGAACAGTGGAAAATGCCGGAGCTGTTGGTATCAATGATTTTTTGGAGAGTAGCAGCAACTTCATCGATAAAAGCAATACAAACTTGCTGATCGTTAAATAGTGGATACATTGATCCTTCGGAATACTTCTTTAGAGGCGCGCGAAGATAGTCTAGTTTTTGATCGAAATGAGCCCTGACTGGATAAATAATTCGCAGAATAGTGCCACCATGGTTCAGAATAACTTTTTCGGCACGATTCTTGGTCCAGCCATACCAAGTAAGATTTTCGTTGGTTTCTGGAGTCTTGTCGTTTTCGGCATATGGCCCGGGGTTTTCTAAGTTCCCTGGAAAAACCATGTCTGTGGAGATATGAATTATTTTTTGAGAAGGAAAGGCTTTGACAAGATTCTTGACTCCCTCGACGTTGACTTTCCACGCTAGACCATTTTCATCACCGGACTGTTGTTCGGCGGCATTAACATCTGTGAAGGCAGCGAAGTTGACAATCCATTCTGGATTGAACTCATCAATTGTTTTTTTGACTGAAACTTCACTTGACAGGTCGAGGTCTGGGAATTCTGGAGTGCAGAACTGGTAGTTTCTGGCAAGCTCAACAAAACGAGAACCAACTAGGCCAGAGGCACCAGTAACAAGTATTTTTACTTTTGACATTATTTTTTATATATTGATTCGGATTTTTCTTTGAGTGGTTTCCACCAGTCTTCATTTTCTTGGTACCAGTTTACAGTTTTTTCTAACCAAGAGTCAAAGTCATACTGAGGTGACCAACCTAGGTCCTTATTTATTTTTGTCCAGTCGACAGCATAGCGACGGTCGTGACCTGGTCTATCGGTGACATACTCGATTGATTCTTTTTCATCTTTACCTAGTAGTTTAATCACTTTCTGGGCAACTTCGAGATTGTTGACGTCGCAGGTCATACCACCGACACAGTAAGTGCTTCCCGGGGTGGCGTTTAAGAAAACCATCTCGATAGCACGGCAGTGATCAAGAACATGGAGCCAGTCGCGAACGTATTTACCATCACCATAGACTTTGACTTTGTCTCCGGTCAGGAGATTCGTTATCATACGAGGCATGAACTTTTCAGGGTCTTGGTATGGGCCAAAGTTGTTACTGCAGTTTGTAATAGTGACAGGAACACCAAAAGTGTCGAAGTAAGCTCGCACAAAGTGGTCCGAACTGGCTTTAGAAGCAGCGTAGGGACTGTGAGGATTGTAGGAAGTGTCTTCATTGAACTTGGTTTCACTATCAAGGGGTAGGGCGCCAAAGACTTCGTCGGTGGAGACGTGATGGAATTTTTTGATGCCGTATTTTTTGGCGGCTTCGAGAAGAGTCTGAGTACCTATGATATTGGTTTTGGTAAAGATCAAAGGATCAAGGATGGATCTATCGACATGACTCTCGGCCGCAAAATGGATAATAGCGTCAACTTTGGAAGCCACAGCGTCAACGGCTTGAGCATCAGTGATGTCCCCTTTTATAAACGAGTAATGAGGATTATTTTCAATTGACTTTAGTGACTCGAGGTGGCCGGCGTAGGTTAAAAGATCGAAGTTTATGATTTCATCATCTGGATGTTTTTCCAACCAGTAATGGATAAAGTTTGAGCCGATAAAGCCGGCGCCACCAGTGACGAGTATTTTCATATTTATTTGTATGACTTTTCTGACATGTGATTTCCTGCTTCCAAGAGACTTTCAAAAGTACCTGCATCTTGCCAGTAACTATCAAAGACACAGGCTTTTAACTCTCCCATTTTCCAGTAAGTGTTGTTGACGCTTGGTTCACCGCTAATTTCTAGCTCTCCACGTTTTGAGGGTTTGAGATTTTTGGCTATCTCGACAACTCGATGGTCGTAGGTATAGATACCAACAGAGACATACATTGATTTTGGTTTCTCAGGTTTTTCTTCAATGGATAGTATGGTGCCGTCTTCTTTCATCTCGATAACGCCAAGTCTTTTGACATCATTTATGTTGTCGAGTTTTTTGCAGTAGATTTGACCGCCTTTTTTGAATGACTTAATTTCTTTACTGAAATCGTGGTCAAAAATATTGTCACCCAAAATCATGGTGACATCGTCTCCATCGATAAAGTCTTCGGCGAGAATAAAGGCTTGAGCTAAACCGTTTGGCTCTTTTTGAATCACATAGCTAAATCGGGCGCCAAACTCTTCACCAGTACCGAGTAGATTCAAGAATAGGCCTGAGTTTTCTGGGGCAAGGATAATGAGAATATCCTTGATACCAGCTTTTATCAAGGTTTCAATTGGATAGTAGATCATGGGCTTGTCGTAAACAGGAAGAAGTTGTTTACTAATAACCCAGGTAAGTGGTCTGAGTCTGGTTGCGCGTCCACCGGCTAGAATGATTCCTTTCATATTTTGCTATTATACAACTGATAATAAATTGCTATTTCAACAAGCCTATAACTATTATACACCCGAGGAGGGCAAAAAGCACATATTCGAGCACTATTTGTGCCTGGAGTGTCTTTTCCTTTAAGTGGTGAAAAACGCCCCATACTATATATAGTATAGATAAACTTATAATAGTAATCTGCTGATAGAACTTGTTGCCGTTGAAGAATAGAATAAGCAGAATAGCCACAGAAACGAGAATGGTGAGAATGAGGTAGCCGACGATATTTTTGAGAGGTTTTTTCATAAGACGATTCCCTGACGAATGATAATCAGAATAATTGCTAACCCAGCAAAGTAGGTAATGTGTGCCCAGGTTTTTCCAGAGATACGAACAATATTGTAGCGAAGTACAAATATCCAGTCGATACTGAGAACAAAAAGGATAAGAACAACAAAGGCGAGTGACCAAGCTCGAGATAGATCTAAGGGAGAGAGACCGGAAGAAGGAATGTGTTTGGGAAGAGTTTCTTCAGCGTAGGCTGTTTTAGTAATGTTGGTAGAAGCAATTTTGGCGACAGTATTTTTGGTGGAACCAAACATCTGAACCACTAAAGTGGTCTCGACACCGTTGATGTAGCCATCGAGGACAGCGACACCAATATCATGGTAACGATCATCAAGAAGATTTTGACGGTGAGTGGGTGAAGCCATCCAGGCCTTGACAACGTCGCTTGGGTTACTGAAGTCTCGAGCAAGATTTTCTCCAGCATGTTGGTATTGGTAGCCACTATGGGTGACAAAGTACCAAGGTTCGGTGCCTGTAGGAGAGATATGTGCCCAGTAGTTGTTTTCGAACATGTCAGTGGCTTTGGCAAGCGCAGCTTGATTGAGCTCCGAGTTTGTTTTGACGATGGTGACGCCTGCATTGAGACGCTCTTTGTTGGTCAGCTCGATAACTTTATCTGGATCAATTTGAGAAGCATAGCCTAAGACGCCAGGGCGAAGACCAATAGTGATGTCGACGATTGAGCGACCCATGATAAAAAGACCAATAAGAATAACGATAGATCGAGGCCAAAGTACTTTGGCTTTATGGTTGTTGTGGGGATGGGGTGCGAAAAGAGTAATAAATGGATGCGCCATAACTTACTTCATTATGTCACAGCTTTATTTCTTTTTAAACACGTGGCGAAGGCCAAAGTAGAGAGGTAACACTAATAGAAGTAATAACCACCAGTAATTATTATTTTCTACTGATTCTCCTAGAACACTAGGTGTTGGTTCGGATACTGTTGAAGGAGTATCTGTGTTTGCTCCTTGTACTTCTGGAGAGAAGCCTTCTGCAGGTGTGCCTTCTGCCACTCCTGGGGCTCCTATGATGTTACCTGTACTAACTTCGTTGCTTTCAGCACCTTGATTTTGAGCTTCATCAACTGCTTTAACTATAAAGTAATAATTACCAGCTCCTAGACCTCTAACAGTGTAAGAGGTAGTATTGCCAACCCTGGCTCCAAAAAGGCGACTGCCTGGAACATTACCATACCAGACAATGTAGTCTTTAGCATCTGATACAGATGTCCAAGATAATGTAGCTGTACCTATTCCGGTACCAGTAAGGGTTAGAGTGGGGGCTGCTGGGCCAGTTCTGTCGACATTAAGTTCAATTGTGGTTTCTTTGCTATGACCTGCAGTATCAAAAGCTTTGACACTAACAGTCCAACGTCCTTCAACTAGTTGATCAATTTCTTTTTCTCGAATATTAGAACCGACAGTAACGGTGTGGTCTTGAGATGAAGTACCACCATTGAGATACCAACGAATTTCATATTTATCAATTCCCGTATTGTCTTTAGCTTCTTCCCATTTGATTTTTGAAGTTGTACCACTGGTTGGATTTGGGTCAGCAGTTACATTTTGGGGGGCAAGATTTAGTTCTGTTTCATCCCAGCGGATGTTTTTTATTCCTGTATCAGAGACATTACCTGCTTTATCCCAAGCGCGGTAATAGAGTACTTGTGCGCCTTCAGATGCTGGTTTAAATGGATTGGTGTACTCAGTCCAGCTCTCTTCTGCTTTGCCATTCCACTGATACTCAATCTTTTGGAAGTTTGTATCAGTAGAGGTAAGAGTAATTTCCGGTTGAGTTTTGTACCAACCATTATCTGCATCTGGATCTATCGGATTAATGGAAATAGATACTTCTGGAATGGTTTTGTCAAAAATAACTGTAATGGTATAAGTATTTTCTTGGTTGCCGGCATTGTCTATTGCGTGAGATTTGATAGTATAGCTATCCTCTAGGGGTGAAGTAAGTCCGCTGTATTCCCATTCTCCTGATTCATAGATAGTGTCAAGTAAGTATTCTGACTCACTTTCTACAAATGACTCTCCATTAAAGTAAAGACCACTTGAGTTTTGGATGGATATTTTTACACTGCTTACCTGACTGAGGTTGTCTGTTGCTGTACCAGCAATTGACCCGGTCCATTCATTGGTAAAAATTGTACTACCTGAACCGGGATTTTCAGGAGCAGTGATAATACTTTCTGGATCAGTAGTGTCAATTTTTACTGTGCCAGCATTTTTTTCTGACTCGATATTTCCTGCAAGGTCGGTGGAGTAGTAACTTATATCATATTGACCTTCGATAGAGAGAGTAAGTGAGTTTCCTTCAGTCATTTCTCCGTCGTTTATTGAGTAGTAGGTTTTGTCGCAACCACTATTTCCGGTGTCAAGACAGGTGAAAGTTAGAGTTACTGGAGTGTTGTGCCATAAGGAATCAATCCCAGAAACGGATGTTGTGGGAGCAGAGTTGTCGATAATTAGTTCCCTCGACTCACTCCAGTCGCTCCAGTTGTTGGCGATGTCTTTAGCGCGAACTCTCCACCAAAAGTGGCTATTTGGTTGACCAGCACCAACAGATTTTGTTGTACCTGTAAAATTAGCAGAGTACTTGACACTTGTACAGTTTCCACTACCAGCATCGTAATTACAACTTTGATACTCGTATAAAACAGCGTCTGCAACCGATTCCCATTTTTGAGAGAAAGCAACTCCTTTAGTTTTAAATCCATCTTCTGGAGCATCTAGTTTGGGTGCTAAAGGTTTTTCGGAGTCGAACTTGTATGTACCGTTCCAAGTTGACTCGTTACCAGCATTGTCTTTTGCATAAAGATAGAGTACATGACTACCCTGGAGAGGGTTGATAGTCTGTCCATTTTGAAAATCTGTACCGACTGTTTCTGAGGCAGCGGAGTCCCAGTTATATTTGGCGACACTAAGCATTGAACCACCGGTGTCGGACACAGAAAGAGTAATGTCAAAATTTACATTTTTCCAGCTACTCGAGGCATTATCGGCATTCACGACAGGAACCTTCTTATCTATATTGGAAATGACAACTGTTTTTGAGCTAGAGTTACTGGCTGCATCTGTAGCAATGAAAGTAAACTCATCGTTTGACGTAAACAGATAAGAGGAAAAATTAAGAGTACCTTCGTTGACTGATGCTGTTACGTTTATGTTTTGATTTGTCCAACTTGTATTGTAAGGATCGATTGTGATAATGGGAGCAACGGTATCTATAGTGACCTTTTCTGCTTCACTCCAAGCACTCTGATTACCAACTTTATCTTCGGCTCTGACTTGCCAGTAATACACCCCGTCGTTGGTATGACCTGCCTGAAGTTGCGAAGGTGTTACCCAAAGACCCAACAAGTTTGGATAGACAGTGGTACAAGTATTTATATCACTGGCGTTTGTGCAATGATAATGAACTATGTAGCGATAACCTGCCACACCACTACCTCCGATATCAGTTGAGTCTTCCCATTGCATAAGTGGGGTGTTGTCGTTGGTTATGATTCCATCAATTGGCCATGTTAGTATCGGTACAGATGGCCCACTCCAATCAACAATAAATTTACAACTATTGTCTATATTTTTATCTCCACCAGACCATAAAGATGCGTTGCCTGCTTCATCAACTGCTCTTATCTGCACTCCATAAATTCCCTCTCTTGGGATTGTCCACCAAGAAGCATTGAAATAATTGGTAGTGAAATTTCTAATTTGACCTGTACTACCATCGGCGTTGAAAGAAACATATTCATAATGATCAAAATCTGATTCGGTATTTGCTGACCAATAAACGTCTAGGTGTTTGGTTGAGGTATAAGAACCACAAGAGACATCTCTATTGTTATCGGTATCCTTGAAAAATATTCCTGTGGGTATTGATGGGGCTGTATTATCAACAACTATTTTGATTCTTGGATCATCAAGATAATTTGGTTTTCCACGATTGCCAAGGGTATCTATTGCGCCAAGTATTAACCAGTAAGTACCATCACCACCAAACTGGGTAGTGTCTAGTAAAGGAGTAATTATTGAGTTATCTAAATCGGATGTTTGAGAGGTAACTTGGTTATAAATATATCCACATTTTCCATAACCCTGATTTGTACTGTCTGCTAACGAGTTACCACAAGTATGGCTGTCGGCACTACCATCTTTGATAATTCTGAAATGATAATTCTTTAAATTTGGATCAGATAAGGAAGCATAAACGTCGATCAATCCACTATATCTTTTGTTATCGATTGGACCAGTATTAAAGTTTCCATTGCCATTGCCGATTGATATTACCGGAGAAGTTGTGTCTAGAGAAACATTCCAGATTTCACTCCACGATCCAGGTTGATTATCAGAGTTTATTGTGCGAACTTGCCAGTACCATTTTCCATCCGATGTTAAGGTAGTAGGAAAGCTGTTGGTTGATAAGGTTCCGGATGAAATTAGGCCTTCTGAAAGAACTCCATCTACCTCTGCTGGGTTTTTAGACATCTGGAGCTCGTATCTTACCAAGCGTGAATCAGCAACAGAGTTCCAGGTGAAATTTACATTTTTATTTGAGGTTGTTAAATTATTTGGTTGGCCATTTGTTGGAGCTGGAAGAGTATATGAAATATTTAGAGCAACATAGTCATGACGAGTCTTAATTAGAGGTGAGTACCATGGACCTCTACCGCGCATATAAAAACGTATTTTGAAGATATTTTCACCATATGGTACTAACTCTGGAGAAACTGGGATTATTATTGTTTTGTCGGTATTTGGATCATCAATTTTCAAGTCGTCATAATCAGCAATTATCTGATCAAAATTTATTCCATTCCATACGCGAATTTGCGAATCACGTGATGAACCAGATTTAAATTCGTCACGTTGATATTCAAAAATGATGCTTGCATTGGTAATCTTTGCACCAACAGGAATATTGGTATTTAATACAAATTCAATATATTGGTTTTTTTGAAAATCTGTATTCCAAGAGATAGGCCAGTTGCTATCTGATTGATAGTAGACGTTATTACTTGATTTGAGCTCGTTAGTGTCTGACGTATTGAGCAAGTGACTCCAAAAAGTTGTGTCTATTCCACTCGTGACAACAAAAATAGTGAAGTGATTTATATTGGAAATAACAACTTCATTTTCAGTGGTGGAAACTCCACCAGAAGTGACAAAGTTTTGACCATCTTCGGAGTACTTGACTTCAATTTCGTCGGTTTCTGGTTTGGGTAAGGTGAGGTTGTATTGGAATGTGCCATCTGTCATGCTGGAGGTAATATCATAAGCAGTTTCCGAGACAGCACCAGACTCGATAATTTGTTCTGGAGTTAGAGTAATTTCTTTTATGGTTAGACTACCTGATGGTCCGGTGATTTCGGTGAAAGTGACTGTTGCCTTACCGTCTTTTGATGTATAAGTATTTCCAATAGAAACATTTTCGAAGACTATTGTTTTGTCATCAACAACTGGAGTAGTATCAGTTGGAATTTCTGGAGAAATTTCTGATAATTGGATTACTGCACTTTCGCTCGCAATAACTGGTGTTTCGGCCACAGTACCAGAATCGGAAGCAACTTCATCTACGGCATAAGCTGGGAGAACGAGAGAAAAGGAGAGAAAGGATTGTAAAACAAGAGAAAAACAACTAATAATGGCAGTTATTTTTTTTAAGCTAAAAAGCTTCATTATTTTTACGAAAAAACCGATCTAATTAGACCGGTTTCACTATTAGCTCACCACGACCCAAGTGACCACATGAAGATCGTGGATCAAAGCCCTCTAGGCTGTATTGTACCCCCACCTTAACATTTGTCAACTATCTTACTATTTGTAATTGAAGGAGGTGAAGAGTAGATAGGTTCGACAGGAGTGAAGGAGCCGTTTATCTTAATATCTAGGGCATAGGAAAGGGCATTGCCGATGGCCACGCCGACACGAGTACCAGTAAAAGAGCCTGGACCGGGATTGACTTCGAGGCTATCAATATCCTCTTGCTGGACATTTTCGACTTCCAGACAATGAATTAAAAAGCCTAAAACATCTTGGTCTCTAGGGCTTTCGACGTGCCTTATAAACTCTTTGTCGTCGATTCTAACAACGGCCTTGGTATTATCGGTGGAGTCTATGTAGATGCGCATATGGGTTCTATTATATGAGATTGCCGCGTCGCGTGAGTACACTCCTCGCAATGACAATAGCTAGTGTTCAATTATTTTGATTTCACGTTCATTTTCGCCATTAGCTTTAAAAAATATATCGTAACGCTTTTTGGGTAGATTTTCCTGAAACTTCTCTGGCCACTCGATAACCAGCAGATTTTCGGGACTAGACCAGATCTCTTCAACATCGAAGGCTTTGATATCTTCGATGGAGTTTAGACGGTAGAGATCAAGATGATAGAGAGTTTTAATTACGGGATGATTGGTAACTGGATACTGGCGCATGATAAGAAAAGTGGGTGACACAAGGCGCTGTATCCCAAAGGCTTTACCTATTCCCTGAGAAAAAGTGGTTTTGCCAGCGGCAAGCTCTCCATACAAACAGATGGTTGTCCCCTTCTCTAGCTTTTCGACAAATTTTTGAGCTATTTGCCTGGTTTCTTCGTAGGAAGTGGAGATAAAAGTATCTTCCATAAATCAAATTTTACAATTAATATTGATAAAATAATCATACCGATAGAGTCAATACCAACATCTCGTAGATTGCCGGTACGACCGGGAACCAAAAGTTGATGGATTTCGTCGGTGAAAGCATAAATTATCGAGATCATAAAGGCTTGGATCGGGTTTTTGTTACCTATGGCTCTGAACCAGAGTAAAAAAAGAATGGTGTATTCGATAATGTGAGCACTTTTTTTCATCAAAAAATCTAGAACATCGACTCTGTTTGAGGGAATATCTGGGATCGATGACACTAAAAAGATGAGAATCATCCAGATAATTGCAGGTAGATATTTTAGATATTGGCGAAACACAAAGGTTATTTTAATCTCTTCGGTGGCGAAAATATAGTAAGACACTAGAAGAAACGGCCACAAACAGACCAATGAAAAAAGTAATTTTGTAGTTTGTGGTACTTTTTCTAATGTTTTCGGAAGATGGGGACTGGATTGCCACGTCGCTTGCACTACTCGCAATAACAATGTCCGCGGAGTCGGTAGACTCGCCAAGAACTGCAGATAAGGTTGAAGAAGATGAGGCGAGAAGATCTTTGAGAGTAAGTGTAGGAATTTTTGTAGGCGTAGGTGTTTTGGTTGGAATTGGAGTACTGGTTGGGCTGGGAGTGGAGGTGGAATCGATATTGGAAGGAAGTTTAATCAAAATGGGAGTAATTTCATAACTACTGCCCTGGGTAAAATTTCTCTGTTCTGACCAGTCGGCATAACCGGGTTTAGTAAGTTTTATTGTGTGATCACCAAAACCACAAGGAATACTCTTGGCTGTGTCGCAGAAACAACCATCACAAAAATATATTATTTCATCATCTTCGTGATGGATGTACTGGTTGTCAATATTGATCTTAACTCCGGTTATTAATTGACCCCCTTCTTCTTTAGATTTGTTTAATTTATAGATTGATTTGGCTGTGGTCGGAGAAGCAGTAGGAGTAGTGGATAAAGCTTCAGTAACAGCAAAAGATGGTGTTGGATCTGGAGTCGAGGTAATTATATTTTTTGTTCCCTTTGACCATATCATATTAATAACCCAGTTTGGTGAGGCATCTGGAGATCTTCCCATACTCTTGTCTACCTCTGGGATTCCGACAACTCCCCCTGTTCCATAGACTATTGAATCTATTGTGTCATCAACATTATTTTTGAGAAAAAGAGATTCTTGGCCCGAATTGTTCAACCAACCACTAGAATTTTCAAATATATAAAACTCGTGAGCATTAATTATCGTATTGGAAATTGTTTTTGCACTGTTTGCTGCATCAATTAATTTCCAGCCAGAGATATCAATATTTTCTTCTGAGTTATTGTAAAGTTCGACCCATTCTGGGTTTGATACTGGGCTAATTTCGTTGATAAATACTGAGGAGTAAGCATTTTTTGGGGACAGAAAAAATGCAAGGCAGATTGTAAGTAATAGTGAAAGATATTTCACTATTACTAATGTAACAAATTCTAGTAGTAGTTTACATGCAGATAGTAAGTGTCTATACCATCTTCTGAGTGAGCCACTCTGACATATTTTAGAGCACAACCACCGGATCCAGAATAACTACCCCGAAATAGTTTCCCATCTCTCACAGCTTTGACATCTGCACTATTACTAATAATATCGATTCCATTATGGAAACTATATATACTTCTAACCCAAGTATTATTGATTGCCCATGTAACACCAAACCCTTGAGAAAGTTTAATTCTGGGGTTAAGTGGCCAGTCCCACGAACCTGAAGGATTAAAGCTATCTCCATCGCCACTACCACAACTTGATCCGGAACAGTTTTCAAAATCGACAGATTTTAGATAATTAAAAGGATTCTTGACTGAGTGATCTTGACCAACAATAAAATGAAGATGTGATCCACTGGAGTTACATGAAGACCCTTGAATTACAGTTGCAATTTTTTCTCCAGCTTTAACATCTCTAACTTCTGTTTCTGTACCTTTTCCAGCGATAACAGCTTCGATTGCCTCTAACTCTGCTCTGGCTTTGGATAATAGTGACTGGAATTTCTTTTCATCGTTTTGAGTTTGAGTTAAGAGATTTTGTTTTTCTTTTTGCTGAGCATCAAGAGTTTTTCTTTGGGAAACTAACTTTGCTTTTAGTTTTTCAACCTCTTTTTGTTTGGTGACTTTATCTGTTTTTCTTTGGTCGTAATCAACTCTTGATTTTTCTAGCTCGGCGAGAATCAGTTGATCTTTGTTTTTAACTGTATTGAGATACTTTAGTTTGTTAAAGTAGTCCCCTATTGAATTGGTAGAAAAAAGTAAGTCTACTGGAGTTGCGCGGGAACGGCGATAACTTTCTCTAACTCTGGCTGTATAAATCTTTTCCAACTGATCCATAGAGTCATTGACGGTATCAAGAACACCATCGAGAACAGTGACTTCTTTTTCGAGCAGATTAATCTGGGCTTGGGTTTGATTGATTTGTCCTTGAGCAAGATTAATTTTGGAAGTTAGAGTTGAGATAGTTTGCTTAAGGGTAGTCTGTTCGCCTTGAAGTGAAGAAATTTTTTGATTGCAGTTATCAATATATTGTTGGATTTCAGTTACTTTGTCAGCTCCAGATGGTGGGTTGCCATCGCACTCAATGGCAGAGATGGGCTTCACCCATAAAAAGAGAAGTAAAATTGCAAAAACTAAAAATAGTTTTTTCATTTGGATCGATTGACGAACCTGGTGGCGGCGAAGAGACTCCCGAGGAAGGAGATTATTAAACCAAAAATAATGAGGGCACCAAAGAGAATGGCTATTGTGACAAAGGAAATGGGAAAAGAAATAATACTGCCGATTCTAGGGGCAAGGAAAGGAGTGGAGTAAAGAAGAGCAACAAAACAACCCAACCAGCCAACGACGGCACCGGTAAGGCCGTAGATAACAGATTCTTGCAGATATGGCTTGATGATATAGAAGTTTTTGGCTCCCATGAGCTTAAAGGTGCTGATTTCAAATCTTCTGGAAGAAATTTTCATGGAAATAATGGTCATGATCGTAAGGATCGCGACAAGAGTAAGAGTAACTACGAGGACAAGACCGCCCATACGAATAGCGTTTGTCCATTTGGTTAGCTCGGCAATAACATCTTGGGGAAAATCAATTTCTTTTTTGCCGGCAGGAGTGACACTGACGATGTCACTTTTTTCGAGAGTGGTGGCGATATTTTTGAATGATTCAGGATTTTGGGCTGTGATCTCGACACTGGCAGGAAGAATATCAGCGGTGACGATACCCCAGTCGGTAACTGTACCTAGAAGAACAGGGTCGTTGCCAACGCTTTTTTTATAGAGCTCTAGGGCATCTTCTTTACTGATATATTTTGCTTCTCTGACACCAGATGTTGAGTTTAGTGAACTCAAGAGACCACCAACTTGCTCTGTGGTGTGACCATCTTTGAGATAGGCAATGATTTGAGGCTTGGTTTCGAAGTTGTTTAAGATTATTTGTGAAGCAGCAGTGACAAGAGCAAAAATACCAACAATAAAAATGGTCAAACTGACAATAAAGATAGCGGAAATTGCCTGATAAGGTGAACGACGAATATTTTTGATGGCGGTACTCATGCTAGTTTTTGGACTCCTTTTTCTCTTTATATTTCTCCGTCTTTACTATCTTACCTTTTTCGAGATGAATATGGCTACCAATGTTCATGTTTATTAAGGTAACGTCGTGTGTGGCAATAATTACAGTTGTACCATCTGAGTTGATTTTCTGGAGTAGTTTGAATATTTCTAAGGAAGTGTCTTTGTCTAAGTTTCCTGTAGGTTCGTCGGCAAAAAGAATTGGTGGGCTAGCAGCGATGGCTCTGGCTATCGAAGCTCTTTGAATCTCACCTCCGGAGAGCTGTCCAGGAAAAAGATTTTCTTTGCCGGATAAACCGACTAGGTCTAGCGTATGCTTGACTTTTTCTGAGATTTTTTTACTATCGTATCCGGCAATTTCCAAAGCAACAATGATGTTTTCACCAACTGTTTTGTCGGGTATGACACGAAAATCTTGGAAGGCAAAACCTATCTTTCGGCGAATAAGCGGAATACTTTGGGGTTTGATTTTGGTGAGATCGACACCGTCGATAAGAATTCTACCTTTATTGGGTACTAAGTCGTGTAAAAGCAATCGCCCGATAGTGGTTTTGCCAGCACCTGACTTGCCGGTAATGATTACTAGCTCTCCTGGAGTGACCGAAAAATCAATGTCATCTAAGACTGTGTCCCCATTGGGATAACTTTTTGAGACATGAATAAAATCAATCACAGTATTATTTAAATTATTAATTTGTTTGCTTCGTCGTTTTGCTCCCCGTGATGATAAGAAATCATTCTGGCAACGAGGCGTTTAAAGCTTCGACTTTGGCACGACCAACGTCCATAAGCCAACCAACTTTTTGACCTTTGAATGTTTCTCCCCAGATGGTTACTTGGTGACCGATAAGTAGATCTAGGTCGATAGTGGAACTAGTTAGATAGACAGTTTGAGAAACACCTCCAGCACGGACAAGTTTGTGACTACCCTCACCATTGAAACCGCCTTTATCAATTACTCCCGTAGCAGGATCTTTGAAACTTTTTTCATCTGGAGAACCAAAGATGTCACCAACTTTTACTCCAGTTTCGGGAATGGCAGATTGAATACCGGTTAGCTCAGCCGATACAATAGTGCCGGAGTTTTTGGCTTTGAGCCAGGAGCCGGTGTAAAAACCAGCAACAGCTACGATGAGAAAAACAATAATGACGGGGATAAAAGATTTTCTTTTCATTTTTGGCGGTGTTTCAACAGTAAAAGATGAGGGTACTGTTTTTTCGTTGTTATTGATAACAGGAGACTCTTGATTCTCTTTATCTAGATCGATCATTTTTATATCCATAGTTTAGTTTATCAAATTTGACGAGAAGGAGCGAAGAATCTTAGCTGAGCTTCAATAAAGTCATCTAGATTCCCATCGAGAACAGAGTCTGGATTGGTTGATTCGTATTCAGTCCTAAGATCCTTGACTAGTTTGTAGGGGTGCAAAATATATGATCTGATTTGATGTCCCCAACTAGCAGTTGTTTTCTCACCCCTTATTTCATTGATTTCTTCTTGACGTTTGGCCTCTTGAAGCTCCCAGAGCTTGGAGCGAAGGATATCCATGGCGATTTTTCTGTTTTGAACTTGATAGCGTTGAGTTTGACACTCAACAACAATACCTGTGGGGAGATGTTTGATACGTACGGCGGTACTGACCTTATTAACATTTTGGCCTCCTGCACCACCGGAACGACTGGCTTCGAACTCGATGTCTTCATCACGAATTTCGATATCAGCATCTTCCGGAAGAATGGGGGTGACCTCGACTCCTGCAAATGAGGTTTGTCTTAGTTTGTCGGCATTGAAAGGAGATTGGCGAACGAGACGATGAGTACCCTTTTCGTTTTTTAGAAAACCAAAGGCAAAACGGGCGTGAATCATGTAAGTAACTGTTTTGATACCCGCCTCTTCTCCTGGAGAGTACTCGACTGTGTCATAGTTCCAGCTACGTTTTTCAAAAAAACGAGTATACATGCGGGAAATCATTCCAGCCCAGTCCATGGCCTCTGTTCCGCCTTGTCCAGCGCGAATAGTGAGAATTGCTTCTGAGGTATCGTACTTACCTGAAAGATAAGTAACTAGCTCGAACTTATCAATATGTTTTTCTAAGGTTTCTTTGAGGATAGTAATCTCTTTATCGAGAGTGTCATCGTTGCTTTCTGTGGCTAGCTTCAAGAGTTCTTCAAGATTTTTTAGATCAGTGGTGAGTCCGTCGATAGAGGTAAGCATGTCTCTAACCTCTGCCAAGTTTGACATAACCTTTTTTGCATTGTCTTCATCTTGCCAGAGATCTGGCTTGCTGGACTCGAGCTCGAGGCGGGTTTTTTCTTCTTGAAGTTTGCCGAGATCAATTTTGGTGCGAAGGTCATCGATACGACGTTTGAGGTCAGGTAGATTCAATTGAGAGTCAGTGATCATCCCTCTATTTTACAGCCTTTGATATGGTTATACTGGAGGTATATAATTGATAGTTGATTTTGAGAAAAAAATAAAAAATGAAATTTTTAAAAATACTAAAAAAAATCTGGTGGTTACTTCTTATTGTTGTCCTTATTGGTGGCTATTTTGCGATCAATGCAAGTGTAAATAATGCAAAAGATCCAAAAATAAAAACTGTCACAGTACAAAGAGAAGACCTTGTAGATGAATTGAGTGTTTCTGGAGAGATTGATGCAGAAGAAAAAGCTTCTTTGAGGTTTCAAACTTCTGGACTGTTGACATGGGTAGGAGTAAAAGAAGGAGATTATGTAAAAAAATACCAGTCTTTGGCATCTTTGGATAAGCGTGAGTTACAAAATAACATGAGTAAGTATTTGAACACATATTCGAAAACTAGATGGGACTTTGAACAAGCACAAGATGATAATAAAGACTGGCAAACCGCAGGAATGACAGATGAGGCTAGAACAGAAGTAAAACGAACCTTGGATAAATATCAGTTTGACCTAAACAACTCAGTTTTGTCTGTGGAGGCTCAGGCCTTGGCTCTAAAATTTGCAAACTTATGGACTCCTATAGAAGGCTTGGTAACGAAAGTGGAGGCTCCTTTGGCAGGCCAAAACATCACTCCGGCGACAGCGACATTTGAAATAGTAAATCCTAAAACGGTGTATTTTTCGGCGACAGCAGATCAAACAGAAGTTACAAAATTTAAAGTAGGCCAAAAAGGATCTCTCGTTTTAGATTCTTTCAGCGATACACCAATCGAAGGAACTGTCACCTCAATCGGATTTACTCCGATGGCTGATCAAACTGGGACTGTTTATGAACTGAAAATATCCTTGGCAACAGAAAACAATGATTATTCCGTGAGAATGGGAATGACAGGCGATATAAAATTTATTTTTAAAGAAATTATGGATGTTTTGGTAGTACCCGCCTCTTACGTTAAAAATGACGATGGTGAAGATTATGTTTTCAAAATGGTAGGAAAAGAAAAACAAAAAACAGTTGTTAAGCTAGGAGAAACCATTGATGGAAATACGGAAATCTTATCTGGTTTAAATGAAAAAGATGTCATCTACAGTAATTAGTTTAAAAAACATTTCCAAGAAATATGAAATGGGTGGGGATGTAGTTTTTCATGCACTGAAAGATGTTAGTTTGGATATTAATAAGGGAGAGTATGCAGCATTAGTTGGACCGTCTGGAAGTGGAAAATCGACTTTGATGCATATTATTGGTTTACTAGATAAACCGACAGGTGGCCAAGTGATTATTGGAGGAGATGACATTTCTACCTTGAATGACGATCAAACCTCTACTTTAAGAAGTGAATTTGTGGGATTTGTTTTTCAACAGTTTAATTTGATAAACAAACTTACAATCAAAGAAAATATTTTGTTACCTATCGGATATGCAAGAAAGAAGTTTGACTATGACCCCGATGAAAGAGCAGATTATCTGATGGAGAGATTTGGAATACTAGACAAGAAAAATTCTTTCCCAAACAAGATATCTGGAGGACAACAACAACGAGTGGCTATTGCCCGCGCCTTAATTATGAATCCAAAATTGATTTTGGCTGATGAACCAACTGGGAATTTGGATACCAAGACGGGTGATGAAATTATGGAGTTATTTGGAGAATTAAACAAAGAAGGAATTACTATTTTGGTCGTGACTCACGAACCGGATATTGCAGCTAGAACTCGTCGACAAATTAAAATTAAAGATGGGGAGGTAGTCAAATGAATTACGCAGTTTCAATATTCAGATCAGCAATAACTGATTTTGGAAAGAATAAAGGAAGAACTTTTTTGACATCCTTAGGAATTCTAATTGGCGTCATGTCTGTCGTTTTACTTATGGCTGCAGGCTCTGGTTTGAAAGTGTATATTGAGCAACAGTTTGAAAGTATGGGCTCAAACTTGTTGTATGTTATGCCTGGTAATATGTTTGGTGAGGATGGCTCAGGATTGGCTGGAGCTGATGGTGGATTGGCACCATTGTTTGTAGAGAAAGATATGGTGACATTAAAAAGATTAAAAGAGATCGAGTATGTAATTCCCTACTATCAAAAGACAGTGAAGGCTTCCTATGGCGGAACAACAAAGTACGCTACCTTAAATGGAACATCTGAAGATGCATTCCCTGGAAGTAATCTGTTGATAGATTATGGAACACTTTTTTCTGAGGCAGACAACTCGGCAAAAAATAAAGTAGCGGTAATTGGTTCAAAAATGGCAGAAAAATTATTTGGTGATGCTTCACTGGCTATTGATAAAAAAATCAGAGTAGATGATCAGTTGTTCCGAGTTATTGGAGTTCTTCAATCTAAGGGTGGTGGTGGTTTGGGCGGTCCTAGTTTTGATGATTACATTTACATTCCTTATAAAACTTCATACATTTTTAATACCGATAAAAAGTTTATTCAAATTATTGTCAAAGTTAGAAACGAAGAAGACTTACCAATGCTGAAAGAAACAATAAAAACTGAGCTTAAAAAAAGAATTAAGACTGAGGAGTTTTCGGTAATAGAGTCAACTGAAATACTAAAAACAATTAGTTCTATTTTTGGAATATTGAATATTGTATTGGTAGCAATCGCGGCTATTTCATTAGTTGTCGGTGGAATTGGAATTCTCAATATCATGTATGTAACAGTGAGTGAACGTATCAAGGAAATTGGTGTGCGTAGGGCTTTGGGAGCTAGAAGAAATGATATTTTATGGCAGTTTTTGGCTGAGGCAGTAGTGTTGTCTGTTTTTGGAGGAGCTTTGGGATTGGGTTTATCTGCTCTTATTGTATTTTTCTTGCATAGTCTTTTTCCGGCATATATTTCTTTAGAATCGGTGTTGTTAGCTTTGGGAACATCATCGATAATTGGAATTGTGTTTGGTGTCTTTCCAGCTAAGAAAGCGGCAGATCTTTCCCCTATCGATGCAATTCGGTATGAGTAGGATATAATCTTGCTGGTGAAATCAGAGCAGCTTCAACCAGTGCCAGTAGAGACTTTTTTGTATCCGAGAAATTTTAAGGAAAAAATTCCCTTTGTAAATAGTGAATGTGAGTTTCAACCTAGTGGATGGGCAAAAATTGAAGATAAGTTTTATCCTTTGGGTTATAAAATAGTAACGACTGAATTGAAATCTTTGGGACTTAGAAATAACCCAAATATTATGACTTTCCCTATTGGTGAATGGGTGAGACTTCCTGATGATCAAGTAACCGTAGGAAATACTCATTGGAGTGGATGGGGAGGAATATGGATGGCACTACGCAGGGGAAGTATCCCAACATATAGAAACTATATGATGGAAAAATATCAGATAAAAACTAGAGCTTTTTTGACAGCAATGGATAGGCCTCTATTTGCAAATAATGATCGTGTTAAATCCCAAGGGGTAATGCTACTTGAAGAGATACTTTAATTAATTAAACCTTTAGCAATGGTGATATTTTTAGCATCACTACCTGCATGATTTTCTCCAGGAACTTCAAGAATTAGAGGTAGTGAATTAAAAGAATGGTGGTTTATAAGATTTCTAAGACCTTCAAGACCTATCTCCCCTTCTCCGATGTTGGCATGCATATCACGGTGGGAGTTGAGAACTGTTGCCGAGTCGTTGAGATGGATACAGACTAACTTATCTGAAAGATCTAGATCTTTAAGTTGTTTCGAAATTTTTTCTACTTCATCTTTTTTTCTGATATCAACTCCTGACTCAAACAAATGGGCAGTGTCAAGACACATTTTAAGACGTTTGTCTTTGATAGTTTTGATAAGAAAACTAATTTCTTCGAGAGAACCAATTTTGCCATTTTGGCCGGCATCATTTTCTAATATTAGATCGCAGTTTTCGGTGCTGGCTAAGATTCTCTGTATAACGGCTAGTATTTGATCTTTGGCGCTATCAAAACCTGCCCCCAAGTGAGAGCCAATATGAACAATAACGCCAGCTGATTTTAGACGGGCACCATTTTGTATATCCATAATTAGAGAGTTGATGGATTTCTCAAGAATATCTTTGTTGATTGAGGCGAGATTAACTAAATAGAGTGCGTGTATAAAGGTTGGTTTGATGTTGAGTCTCTCTGATTCCGAAAGATATGCTTCTACTTGATCTTCTGGAAAAGGTTTTCTAAACCAAAGACGAGGAGAACCCGCAAAGATCTGTAGACAGTTGCCACCAATTTCTTCTGTCTTTTTAATAGCATTTAGTAAGCTACCAGCCATGGAAACATGACCGCCTACTCGTCTCATTTTTCTTCGATTTTGATTGACTCAATGATTACTTTTTCAAGAGGAGCGTCTGACCCGTCTGTGTCCACTGTGGCAATGGCGTCTAAGGTCAAAAGACTTGCCGAGTCTGAAGCACTGATACGACCAAAAATAGTGTAGTTGGGAGGAAGCGGATAGTCTTTGTGCATTATGAAAAACTGAGAGCCGTTGGTGTTTGGACCAGAGTTGGCCATAGCAATAGTACCCTTAGAGTACTCTTCGGTTACTGGTTCGTCAGCAAATTTATAGCCTGGACCGCCGGTACCGGTACCATTTGGGTCTCCCCCCTGGATCATGAAGCCTTCAATAATACGATGAAAAATGAGACCATCATAAAAAGGTTTATTGGACACTTTTATACCAGTATTTGGATTGATTCTTGTTCCCTTAGCAAGTTCAACAAAATTTTTAACTGTATTGGGAGCAATCTTTGGAAAAAGATCAACTCTCATTGTACCTTTGTTGGTTTTGATAACGGCGGTAATATTTTCGGCGAGAGGTACTTGGGTTGGTGTGGGTGTGTCCATGTTGGTTGGATTAATTTTTATATCTGATAACTGTACTTGATAATTGGGAACACTAGGTGTTTTGGCCGAAGTGCAACCGGAAAGAAACATGGCTGCAACTAGTACTAGAAGTATTCTTTTCATAAGTTTACATTATATATTCTCATGGTAACATGAGTGTATGCAAATGCCTGTTGTGGTTGGGGTTGTTGTTGCTTTAATATTTTTGATTGCGTTTTCGGAGTGGTTTTATCACTTAGTGATTGGCTGGAATGA
Source organism: Spirochaetia bacterium (assembly GCA_035477615.1). GTDB lineage: Bacteria > Patescibacteriota > Microgenomatia > UBA1400 > MFAQ01 > UBA2277. Next base: position 35,435 of record DATIKJ010000041.1, read on the forward strand.
ATTTGTTTTGGACGATATGTATTTTAAATACAGGATGGTAGGAGTATCACTACTATCTATTGCAATCATGAGTGGTACATTTTACGGATTGGCAATGTTTTATGAGTGTCCTAGTGAAGATCGAGAAGGAGTGTTTGCAAAACTAAACTGTGAGGATTATACAAAAATAAAGGCAGGTACAGAAAAGGTTTTGATGAAAATTGAGAAATCGATGGAGTGATTATTTTTTTCTGGTAATTAACTTCTCTAGATAGACAACAAATTTGTAAATTATTCTTTCTATGAAGGAACGATTTTGTTTTTGTACTGTGTGACTACCATAAACAGGGTTCCACCAAGCTGAGGTAATGATCCAGTCACTTCCTTGACGTTTGACAGCAGCAACAATTTTGTAACCATTGATTATCTTAATGTGTTTTTTTGAGTTAGTAGTAGAACTTTGCCGAACCTCATCGGGAAAACGTACTGCTGTATCAACCCAAGAAGGATTTAGACCTCTATCTTTGATACGATCAAAAAGATGATTCGTCCAGATTACCTTGCCCATTATTTTATGAGTTTGACGAGATCCGGATCTTCGGCCAGAGGACTAGATTGCACTGTTGGTTCTGTAGATACTGTCTGAGATTGGTTTTGGAGAGGAGTTTCTGGAATAACGGGATTTGATGGAGTAGCTGGAGAAATTATTGTAGGAGCTGGTTCTGGTGTTGGTACAGAGACGGGAGGTGTGACGTCTACTGTTTGGTGTTGCACAGGTGGAGTAACATCTACATGACTTGGTGGAGATGCTACGGGAGGGAATGTATCCGTTGAACCAGGAGTAATATCGATTACGTTACTTGTGGCAACAGGTGGCTGGGCAACTGGAGTATGGGGCACATACTGAGGTGAGTCGTTTTGGGTGGTGATCATGTCTGGGTCTATGTTTAGATCGATTATGGGTGCATTGGTGTCGTCCATATTGGTTGGTTGTTGTTTTTTGTTTTTAATACTTATTTCAGGAATATATGTACTAGGATTTAAGTTTATAACATATTCAACTACAGATGCCACTTCTGCCGAGTCTAGAGCATCAGTGAGATCTCTTTGAACTCCACTTTTTTCAAAAAGACTGGTTTTTATGAGACCTGGATAGACACCGGTAACCTTTATATTCTCATCTAGTAAATCCTCTTGCAGACATTTCGTAAAACCAGTAATTGCCCATTTGGAAGCGTGATAAACCGAACGACTCTTTTTGGCAAATAATCCATCTTGGGAAATAATGTTGACTATTTGACCAGTTTTTTTCGATCTCATCAATGGCAATACTACCTTGGTGAGGAAAATAGTGCCGGTAGTATTGACGTCGATCAATTCTTTTATTTTTTGAGGATCGTTTTCTTCAAGTTCTCCTTCCATCCAGACCCCGGCATTGTTTACTAAGATATCAATCGTCTGATATTTTTGGATAACTTGATCGATTGCGGATTTAAGGGAGTTGTAGTCTGCTAACTCAGCTACGACAAAATCACAGTTTAGTTCTTTGGCAACAGATTCCAGTTTTTCTTTGTTGCGAGCGAGAATAATAACATGATTATTGGGCGCGAGTTTTTGGGCAATAGCTTTACCTAGTCCGTCGCTTCCACCAGAAATGAGGATAACCTTGGGCATTAATTTATTCTATCTCAATATTTATGGGGAATAAATGGGTAACAAAAACCCCGGTATAAAAACCGGGGCAAGAACACTAAATATTGGATGGATCATCAATCTTGAAATATTCTTCGATCTTTTCAGGAGTGATGACTTGATAGCATTGATCTTTTATTATTGAATCAATATTTAGTCTTTTTGGATTGACCAACAAAGAGGCAATAACAGGATCTTTTTCAAGGTCTTTCAGACCTTGAAGAATCCATCTGGTTGATTCGGTGCCAAGATTGTTTGAACGTAAACCGGATAGAAAAGAGTTTATTATGGTGTCAATAAAGACACTTTTTTCTTTTAAATCGTATATTTTTCCAGTCATGATACCTCCTACGGTGGTTAAAGTGCGATGGACGGATTTTATCTTATATACTGCAATTCTGCAAGTTTACAGATTAGCCCAGCTTTGGGTAATGACAGGCTTTCCATTTTTTGCCGCTACCACACCAACAGGGATCGTTGCGACCAATTTTGCTTTCTTTTTTTGCACTTACTTGTTTTTCGCCAGAGGCGGTCTTTTCAATCCCTTTTATGGGTTTGACCATTTCCTGAGGAACTTGAACTTGGACTCTAAAAATACGATGGGCGGCAGTAGCATCAATACGCGATAGGAGGCTCTCAAACATAGCAAATGATTCCTGTTTGTACTCCACCAATGGATCTTTTTGGGCATAACCTCGTAGACCAATGCCATCACGAAGATTATCTATCGCATCAAGATGATTCATCCAAAGCTCATCGTAGGACTCAAGAAGGACGTATCGCTCGACTTGACCAAGCATGTCATCACCAAAACGCTCTTTTTGAGCTTTGCGAGCTTGAGAAATAACATTGCTTAGAATTTCTCTGAGTTCTTCGGATTCTTTGCCAACAAGACTATTCTCAATCAGATCGGCAGATCTCGGGTCAATAGGTAGTATTGATTGAAACTCTTTAATGATCATATCGGCTTCAGTTTTGTTTATGCCTGATGCAGAATAAATATTGGCAAGATAATTAATTTCTTTTTCTAGCGCCTGATCAATTTGTTTGGATGTTATTTCTGTTCCCCCGCCGAGAAGATTGAGACGGCGTTTATAAAAAATTTGACGTTGTTTGTTCATAACATCGTCGTACTCGACGAGATGTTTTCTTTGATCAAAGTAAAAAGACTCTACTTTTGTCTGGGCTGTTTCGATAGCCCTTGTAACCATGCCTGCCTCCAAAGGCTGATCTTCAGGAACTTTCAAGAAGTCCATTAATTTGCTAACTTGTTCGCCACCAAAAATGCGCATAATGTCGTCTTCGAGTGAGATGTAGAAACGACTGGATCCAGGATCTCCCTGACGACCAGAACGACCTCTTAACTGGTTATCAATACGACGAGACTCGTGACGAACAGCACCAACAATGTGTAGTCCACCGACTTTTTTGACCTTTTCGGCTTCTTTCTGCCATTCTTTTTCGTCACGACCACGTTTGTCTCCTCCAAGAACAATGTCGACACCACGACCAGCAATATTGGTAGCTACTGTAACGGCGCCAAAACGACCAGCTTCGGAAATAATTTGAGCTTCGTTTTCGTGATTTTTGGCATTTAAGACTTGATGGGGAATTCTTTTTTTCTTAAGAAACTGAGTAACCACATCATTTTGCTCAATGGATTTTGTACCAATAAGAATTGGCTGACCTTTGGCGTGTAGCTCTGCTACCTCAGTGATAAGAGCAGAGTATTTGGCTCGCTGAGTTTTGTAGATGGTGTCCGTATGGTCTTGTCTGACACAAGGTTTGTTGGTTGGGATAACAATGACGTCGAGATTATATATTTTTTTGAACTCTTCGGCTTCTGTTGCGGCGGTACCAGTCATACCAGCAAGTTTTTCATAGAGTCTGAAATAGTTTTGCAAAGAAATTGTAGCTAAAGTACGGCTTTCTTGTTGGACCTTGACTCCTTCCTTGGCCTCAATCGCCTGATGCAAACCATCGGAGTAACGTCGGCCATACATCAAACGGCCGGTATGATCATCGACGATAATTATTTCGTCATCTTTAACAACGTAGTCTTTGTCATTTTTGAATAGAGTTTGAGCTTTGAGGGCTTGTTCTAGATGATGAAGACTTTGATAGTCTTGCTGATAGAGATTTTCAACATTGAGAATTTTTTCGAGTTTGCGAAGACCATGATCGGTGAGGTTGGCAGTGCGTTGTTTTTCATCAACTTCATAATCAGTATCAGCAGAAAGAGTTCTAATGAGTTGAGCAAATCGAAGATATTGGTCAGTAGCTTCGGAGTCTGGAGCTGAGATGATTAGAGGAGTACGAGCTTCATCGATAAGAATAGAGTCAACTTCGTCGACAATGGCAAAATGATGTGGCCTTTGAACGAGCTGATCAAGGGAACGGGCCATGTTGTCTCTTAAATAATCAAAACCAAATTCATTGTTGGTGCCGTAGGTGATATCGCAGTTGTAAGCCTCGGCTCTCGTAACCGGGCGAAGTTTTTGGAGACGAGTATCGACATGGGTACTGTCGTTGAATTCTGAGTCGTACATTGAGGCAGGGAGATCGCCCTGACCAGAAAAAATACAGCCGACAGTGAGTCCAAGAAAGTTATAAACGGGGCCCATCCAGCCGGCGTCACGGCGAGCAAGATAATCATTGACGGTAACTAAATGTGCACCTTTGCCAGTGAGGGCGTTGAGAACCATAGCGGGTACTGCAGAGAGAGTTTTTCCTTCACCCGTTTTTTGTTCGGCAATTTTGCCATAATGGAAAGCGAGTGAGGCCATAAGCTGAACATCGTAAGGACGAAGTCCGAGGGTTCTGACGGCAGCTTCGCGGGTGAGAGCAAAGACTTGGGGAAGAACTTCTTCGATGCTTTTATCTCCTTTTAGTTCTTCTCTTATTTGGGCAATCTCTGCTGGAAACTCATCATCTTTCATTTTCTTGACTTTATCTTCAAGACTACTGATGATGGTAACTATCTTTTTCAGTTTTTCAACTTCAATTTTGTTGGGATTGAGAATGGGATCTAAGAATGAGAACATACGAGTTGATTATACCGGTTAGACGAGAGAAATGACGATATTAGAGGTGGTATGAGTTTTGGTAAAGAAGAAGTGATCAGCAATCGAACGGAAAAAATTTGAGGAGATATTTTTTTCTTGCTGCCACCAAAGACGATTGATTAAGACAAAACGTGCATGTTTTTTTAGCTGTTTTAAAAACTCGATATCTTCTAGTTTTTTGGGGATTTTCTGACCAATGAAGCAGTCGACCATAATAAGGTCAAATTGGTCATTTGGGGATAGTTTTTTTATAAAGGAGGTGGCGTCGGCAATAATTATTTTTAAGTTTTTGACTTTGCCAAGTTTAAAATACTTTTTACCAAGCTCTACCATTAAGGGATCGATCTCTACAGCAGTTATATTTGCTTTGGGAAAATAGTGATTAATAAGGTGAGCATTACAACCACCGGCCAATCCGAGGAGAAGAACTTTTTGGGGATGAAAGTATTTGGGAAGAAGTGATTTTATTCCCCTTTTCCAAACATGAGTCATGATGTCTCCCGACTCGATCAAGCCATCGACAAATAAAATAGTGGAGTTGAGAAATTGCTGAATAGAAATATTTTTGTTGTAACGAGAATCAGGAAATTTTATTTTTTGGGGAGAAAAATAGCGAAGAATACTCATTTAATTTTTATCTTGATTTTCTAAAGCTTTGATCTCGGCTTGGATTTTTCTTGCTAGATCTCCCCACTCTTTGTAGTGAATATTGAGATTATTTTTATTTATCCTGATCGGAGCAAGGCCTTCGGCGAGAAAGCCAGCATCCAAAAGATCGGCGGCAGCTAGATCTCTCTCAAGATACGAGTCTGCTCCGGAGACGATGGCAACCATAGAGTAACCTTCTCTAGTGGCAGTAACAATAGTGGAGTATCCAGCTTCTTCCGTGTAAGCGATCTTTAGACCAGTAATTCCTGGATACACACCAAGCAGACCGTTCCAGTTGGGAAGATAGTAGTAACCATGGTCGGCTGTTTTTTGAATGTCTTGATTATCTGATTTGGCGGCTTCCAGGATCTCTGGGTAATTTTTTTGTACGTTATTTACTAACTTACTAATGTCTAATAAAGTTGAGTACTGATTTTGATCATCTAGCCCATCTGGGTTGGCAAAATGGGAGTTTTTCAAACCTAACAAAGTTGCTTTGGCGTTCATATAGTAGATAAATTCGCTGGGGTTGATACCGACTGCTTTTGCGGCACCATCAGCCAAGGTTTGAGCAGCATCGTTGGCACTAGTGGCAATGGCTCCACGAAGAAGATCGGCGACGGAAATTTTTTCGCCCTCTTTTAGACCGAGGATGGTGGGAACTTTATCAATTGATTCTTTGGTGGCAGTAATGAGATATTCTTTGGGAACTAAGTCGAGAGCTACTTGAGCAGAAAGAAGTTTGGTAAATGAGGCAGGAGATAAACGAACGTTGACCCCTTTGGCGTAGTAGACCTTATTAGTACTGTTGTTGTAGACCAGGTATCGAGGAATATTTTCTAAACTGGAAATTGTTTTAGCTTTAGAAGCGTCAAGATAAATTGGCGGGGCAATTTTTTGTGATATTTTTCCAGTCTGATCTGGTCCTTGAAAAAAAGGTGAGACTAAATTGTGGGGAAAAATTTTTGGCAATATAAATATAATGCTAACGATAAATGCAAATACAATAATCGCAATGATAAATAATCGCTTAACCACGCCTTATCTCAGTTTTTCCAATGAAAGGAATTAATACTTCAGGAATTTTTACCGAACCGTCTGCTTGCTGATAGTTTTCGAGAATGGCGACTAACCAGCGAGGAGAGTTACTGGCGGTATTGTTGAGCATATGAACAAATTTGATTTCATTGTTTACGTCACGATAGCGAATATTAGCTCTTCTGGATTGGAAGTCGAGCATGATGGAGTCTGAGGCAAGTTCGCCATAGTCGTTTCGGCCTGGCATCCAAGCCTCGAGATCATATTTTTTAGCTTGGGGTTCGCCCATGTCGCCAGTACACATCTTTAAGACGCGATATGGTAGCTTGAGTTCCTGAGCTATTTCTTCAGTTAGTGCCATCATTTCCTCGTGAAGTTTGAGGGACTCGGCTAAGTCATTTTTGCAAATGACGACTTGCTCTGTTTTGACAAATTCGTGAACACGATAGATACCTTTGGTATCTTTGCCGTAGGAGCCTGCCTCCTTGCGGTAGCATGGAGAAAAACCAATCATACGAATTGGAAGATCTTTTTCGTAGAAAACTTCATCTTGATACATCGAAACTAAAGGAACTTCGGCAGTACCAGCGAGATAGGTTTCGTCTTCGCCTGCCTCTGAAGTAAACTTGTATGTTTCTTTTTCACCCCAAGGAAAATGGCCGGTGTTCACAAAGGCGCGTTTCTTGAGAATTACCGGAGGAGTAACTGGAGTGTAACCTTTGGAAATAAATTTTTGAAGAGTGTACTGCATTAGAGCAAATTGAAGCATAACGCCTTCGTTCTTTAAATAGTATCCTCGGAAACCAGCAACTTTGGAACCGCGCTCGATATCAATAAGATCAAGAGACTCACCCAGCTCAATGTGATTTTTGGGAACAAAATCAAGTTTGACGATTTCTCCCCAAGTGCGAATAACCTCATTGCCTGAGCTATCTTTGCCAACAGGCACTTCATCTAAGGGGACGCCGGGAATCTGGAGCATTTGAGCATAAAATTCTTCTTCAACCTCACGAAGTTGTGGTTCAAAAGTTTGGAGCTGTTCCTTGAGTTCTCCTGACTTGGCCATGAGCTCTTGAGTGCGAGCTGATTTTAACTGTTCGTTTAGTTTGTTTCTTTCAGCTCTTAGAAGTTCTATCTTGCCAATGAGATCACGACGTTTCGTATCAGAAGCAAGAATTTTGTCGATAGTTTCCGGACTAAAGTTTTTGTTGGCGATCGCCCGTTTGACTTTGTCTGGGTTTTCGCGAATAAAGGCTATATCAAGCATGAGTTGATTATATCCTTTTTATATTCCTAAGTTACCAGCTACTTTCTGCATGGAAGTAAGACAGATTTCAATAAAAGTTTCTAGCTTGAGATTTAAACCATCTTCTTTTTCGCAAAGAATTACTTCGTCGCGGCGAGTACCTGCGGCAAACCTGGGTTCTTTAATAAATCTTTTTAAAACGGAACTAATTTTGACATCAGCTAATTTTTGACTGGGGTAGACGTAGGCTACCGCCATGATAAGGCCGGTGAGAGAATCGGCACAGAAAAGAGACCACTCTGCTTTTGATTTTGGCTGAACTCCGGAAATATGTGGGCCGTGAGCTTGAACTATGCGTATTACTGTGTCTGATGCTTGTAGTCCATATTTAGTTAGGGCTTCTCGTGTGTGTTTTAAGTGTTCTTCTTTCCATGGCTCTGAGTAATCGATGTCATGAATGAGACCTGCAAGAAGCCAGTCTTTTTTGGGTGGTTCGTTGGAGTCAAGTAAATTATTCTCTTTGAAATAGTCAAAAAGTCCTCCCATGCAAGCTTGTAAAGCAAGTGAGTGTGTAAATATTTTTTCGTCGAGCTGGGTTTTTACTGCAGAAAGATATGGATCATTCATACCAATATTTTATGACGAAATGATGTGAATTACTTGACCTGTTTGATGGAGTAAGAGATTGTTCCAGATGGAGCATCCACTTCGACTGTATCTCCAACTTTTTTACCAAGGAGAGCTTTGCCGAGAGGAGATTCATGAGAAATTTTCTTAGCAGCTGGATCGGCTTCCCATTCACCAACAATAGTAAACTCGTGATTGGAACCATTGACTTCGATGTGAACAACACTGCCGAGGCCAACCATCTCCATACCGGCTTTTTGAACATCAACAACGACAACTCTGGTGAGGATATCTTTGAGTTCTTCAACTCGACCTTCTACGGTTGAGAGGGCTTCTTTGGCAGAGTGATACTCGGCGTTCTCCGAGAGATCACCAAAATCACGAGCCTTTGAGAGACGTTCAATAGCCTCAGGTCGTGTCGTTTTTTCTAGTTGTTCGAGTTCATCTACCAACTGGCGATAGCCAAGGGGTGTCATCTGAACTCTTTGTGTTTGCTGGTTCATAATTTTTTTAATTACAGATTATAAATATAAGGCCTGTTTCCGATATGTCAAGCTGGGAAATAGGGTTTAAGCCACAAAATAGACAAGACTGCGGAAATATTGGGTTTGGGGATCTGCAGGCTTCAATCTTCTGGCTAACAGGGTGTATTTTACTCTTTTGAACCTGTCAAGTCAAATTTGGTACAATATACAGGTTCGTCTAAGGTCCCGTCGTCTAGTGGTCTAGGACATTTGGTTCTCATCCAAAAGATCGCGGGTTCGACTCCCGCCGGGATCACAGAAAGAGGCTAGGTGAAAATTTCATTGTTTCTTATGAACTTGATTTGATTCCAACTGAATGTGGAGTTTTATTTTTGCCAATAAAAAACCCGACTCGAAAGAGGCGGGTTTGTAGAATATGGGAGATTCTTCACTTGATCATTGAACTGTCGAGAAGTAATTTTACAGCGTCAGGGTTGTTGAAAACCACAATGTAAATTTGCAGATTCCAGTCGTCATCAGCTAGGAACTTGTCAATGGCTACTTTAATTTGATCAACTACTGCTTCCATATTCGGCTCAACGGTGCCGAGCATGACACCTGTTCGCATAAGCGGGAAAGCAACGGTCTTGTACCCTTGAACCTTAGTTTCACGAAGAGCTGAGTATATGAGGTCGCCAAGTGGCGACAGGAGATCGTCAACTACAAAGATAACGTCCTTGAAACTGCCGGCATGCGAATGAAGTCCCTTTTTGGCAACTACAATCTTGCCGTCCTTTAATGGAATCCCCATCGCCTGCGAGTGGTATAGATTCCCTGCTACTCGCATGATTGCTCCGTCGATTCCGCCAAACCACATACATTCTGAGTTGATAAGGGTTACAAGAGCGTCTACTTCGACATCTTTGGTAACATCTCCTGTTTTAACGAATACGCTTGTCATTCTTCACTCCTTTGTAAATGAACGTGCTGGGAATATTTGAAATAAGGTTTACTTTGTGCCTATATCTCTTGTATTATCGATACTTATCGTACCATAAAACTGACTATAAGTCAAGCTATAGGTCTAACTCTCGTGAGAGTACTTGGTTTGTTTGATTTTATCCAGTCAAATATTTTTTCTATACAGTCTGCTACTTCAAGAGATTGATCTTTTTTATAAAAAGTACCGCCTGATGCGCGATCGTGACCACCACCAATTTTTTGTTTTTCCATAAATTCACGGACATTGACACTGTTTGGTAGAGAACGACAGGAGATGTTGATATCCCCACCTTTGTCTGGTGTGATAACAAAACCCCATGTATAACCTTCAATGGTTCTTATGAATTCTGAAGAATATCGATGGCTAGCTTCACTAATTTCACTCCTGGTGAGATTGTTTTCTGTAGAGTATTTTCTAGTAATAAATGAGTACTGAAAATCTGGCCAGTTTTCGACTGATGAATAATGAGTGTTCTTGATAAATTCTTGGATAACTTTGAAGATTCTAGGGGAAATACTACGATATCTCGATTGAAATTCCTGAATTTCTATTTGGCCAATTTCTAACAGTTTCTGAGCGATAGTAAGAGTTGATAATTGATTTTCTTTGAGATAAGTAAAATTGCCTGTATCTCCAAGGATACCTAGGAGAAATATCTCAGCCAGCGGTTTGTCAATTTTCACATTTGTAAATAAGCTGCGATAGATTACCTCGGCGCACGATGGATATTGTGGAACTACAAGACTTAGGGTGAAGTCTTCAATAGGAGAAGAGTGGTGATCAATACAAATTGTGTGAGAGATTCTCTTTAGTACCTCTTCTTTTTTTGAAAAACGATAATAATTGTTTCCATCAACCATAATTAACAGATCTGTGTTGGAAAGATGATTGGCAATGTCATCAACAAACTCGATTTTGTCAAAATGCTTGAATATTTTGTATTTGGTGTCCGGATCACTTGAATAGACAATTCTGGTGTTTTTTTGTGGGAAGTTGATGGAGATGATTTCGTAGGTGGCAAGAACGCTTGAGATCGAGTCTTCATCTGGATTTTCGTGAGCGGTAATGGTGATATTGTGCGCATTGTCAACTAATTTGTTAAACTTGGAGACAAAATTGGCTGAGATTTCTTTATATTCCACAAGGGATATCATAGCATTAAAAAACCCGCTATAAGCGGGTTTTTGAGTCTATGGAATAACAATAACGGGAGTTCCGAGAGGTGCCCAGTCGTATAGCCACTTGGCTTCGTCGGTTTTCATATTGACGCATCCGTGACTCATGGGGTTACCAAAGTTGCTGTGCCAGTAAGTGCCATGCAGGCCGTAGCCTTCAAAAAAATACATCGTCCATGGGACATTAGCTAAGTCGTAATCATCACCCTTCATTCGAGTTGATTCAAGTTTGATATATATTTTGAAATTTCCTTGAATTGTAGGATGTTTAGCTACACCTGTGGATACCAAAAATTCTTTTTGAATCTCACCATTTTCATAAGCATATGCTTTTTGTTCGGACAAAATGACCAAAATTTGTTTTTCTGTTTTGGATATGATTGATGGCGTGGAGTTTGGATCAGGAATCCGAAGTGTTTGTCCTACAATAATTAAATTAGGATCGGTGATGTCGTTTTCAATAGCAATTAGAGCAATCGGTACTGAGAACATAACTGAGATTTGTCCAAGAGTATCCCCTTTTTGAACCTGATAATCAAAAGGGAATGCTGGAATGGGTGTTGAAGTGAAAGTAGGTTCTGGGGTAAAAGTCTCCGTAATTACTGGCTCGATCGTGATACTGGCAGTGGTAGTAGGTTCTGGGGTAAAAGATGGGTGGGACGTAACCGAAGGAACAAGTGGTGTTGTATTCCCTTCTTTCACACTACAAGAGAAGAGTGCTAGCGATATGAAAATCGACCAAATTAACGATATAGCTCGTTTGGATTTGCGCAATATAGTCTCCTTTTTAATGAACTTGTTTTCGGAATATTGTATCATTTTGTGGATAGAGCAAGTTTTTTTAATATTTATCATGTTGTTTTTGGTCAAGATGAGATAAAATGTAAGCGTGAAAAGAAATCCTGAATTTATTACTCTCGAAGGTCGGAATATGGTGCATGATGCGCTGACGTCGGAACAGAAAATAGCCTCTGTACTTTTGGCTACGGCTACATTGAGTGACCCTAGGATTAGAGAAATAGAGAATCTAGCCAGAAAAAATGGTGTGCCTGTTCAGAAAGTTTCCTCTGAAGAGCTGGAAAAGATGTGTGATAGTCGAAACCCACAGGGTGTTGTGGCCCTTATGAGTATTCCTGAAGCACCAACCTTGGAACAGATTTTAAAAGAAAAACGAAACGCTTTTCTCCTTTTGGTTAACCATATAGATTATGAACAAAATTTGGGAGCGATACTGCGTACTGCATGGGCGGCAGGAGTGGACGCAGTAATTGCTTCTCCTAATGGCGTCCACGAACTAACTCCAGTGGTGACGAAAGTATCTATGGGAGCGGCGGCTTATGTTCCATTATTGGGAATGAGTATGTTCCAAGCAATCAAACTCCTTCATGAGTATGCTGTACCTGTGGTGGGAGTGGAAGTAGATATGGGTACACCCTTTACCGAGACAAATCTGCGAGGACCTGTTGCTTTTGTAATGGGAGGAGAGTCTGTGGGTTTGTCTGAACCATTGCAAAAAGAATGTGACATTTTTGTAAATATTCCAATGATAAGAGAAGTAGCTTCTTTGAACGTAAGCGTGGCAACTGCTCTAGTTTTGTTTGAGAAGCTACGTCAGGAAAAAATTTGCAAATAATTATTTTTTTTCGATATTGGGATGATGAATTTCTGGATCAAATTTAAGTACATCTCGAAGATAGTTTTCACATTCTCGATATAGATCAGCTTTGGATCCGGCATTCCACAAAACAATATTCGCCATTTCTAAACACTTGCCAACTTGTTGGCCATTTTCAGGTTCACCTATACCAAAGTCACGATTATCATCTCTTTCGAAGTCTACTGATGTTTTGCCATCTTCTCCCCTACTTATGACTCTATCTAGATACCACTCAAGGCGTTTTTCTTTTGGAGCATGAACACCAATAATTTTGGCATTTAATATATCCCGGAGAAAGGTAATTTCATCTGGGTTACGAACACCATCGATGACAATATTGTCTTCAGTGTTGGCTATAATTTCTAAAGTCCGTTCGGCCAGCACGGCACCTCCGTAAGTTAGTCTTAGCTCATTACCAACATCTTGGAGGAGAGTTCTTGTGATTTCTTGTCCTCGCGACTTTATTTCTTCTCTTATTCTGTCTGACAATACTTGATGGTGAAAACCTAAGCTTATTAAATGATTTGCCACGGTGCCCTTGCCAGAACAAAGTGAGCCAGTTAAGCCAATAATGATTTTATCCATAGGAAAAGTGTACTACAATATTTTTTATGGCTGCAAAATACTTAGAAATTTTCAACGAAATGGTGTCAAAATACGAAAAAGAGTTTGATACTTTTCAGGAACTCCATGATAAATATGAAAAGAATCCACAAAAATGGCAGAATGAGTTTAATGCTGAAGGTGCAAAGATAATGGAGATTGTTCGAGAACACGAAAATCGTCTTTGTGGACACATGGAAAACACTAATAATGCGACTTACTCGGCAAATTTGGCTGAAAAATTTCGAAATGAGATTAAAAGATATTTACCTAAGTTGGACATGATCGGTGTAAAGATAAGTTGTGGATAATCTTTATTGAACACCGCAGTCGGATTTTATTTTTTCTATTAGTATCGTACAAAATTGATCTGAAGCTGTTTTTTTGATCTGGATTATTTGTTCGTTGGCTAAGTCGGCGGCTTTTTTGCTGACTTCGTCTGTGATTTGTTTTAGGGGAGAGTCGCCACTGTAGTCGGTGTAGGTACCCATTACTTGAGGAGTAGGAATTTTTATTTTGTCTGGTAGAACATTATTGGCAGTTTGAACAGCTGGAATTACAACTGAGTTTTGGAATGAGGGATTTTTTATATAGTAATCAACCGGATTAGAAATTTGAGGAAACATTTTATACAATCCAAATAATGCGAGAGTAATTAGAATAACTCGTACAAATACATTGTTCATTATTTTTTACAAATTATGGCAATTTTTGATAGTATGGCAGGAGTATCATTTTCGTCTAGAATGTCACTAACTTCATTATTCAGAATTGCTGTATTTAATCTTGCACAGGTTACTATTCCACGAGCCAATAAAGCATCAATTTTATTTTTGGATATTCCATAGAGAATGGTAATTGGATGAAGTCCAGAAGTGACAATAAGATCTTGGAGACTTTCACCTTGTGGAAGTGCCCAAGTAGTAACTTTTAGACCGGTGCACTTACCATAATTGAGAACTTCGGTAGTGGCTTTGGTGTTGGTGATTAACCAAGGGTAGTTATTAACATTACCATTTTTTTTCTGGGCATCGTTGATATCTAGAAAACGAGCATAGCTATAGAGAGCTACTTGAATATCAATTTTTGTTCCAGGAGCGTTGTGATATTTACATTCAATAAAATATTTTTTATCTTCTTTTTGCGCAATTACGTCGATTTCGTGAGTGACACATTTTCCTTGGGTAACAACACCAACCTCAGTTTTGTAGTTGTGTGATCGTAGTAAATCAGAAACCAAAAATTCTAAGGGGTGACCGGATGGACCAAGAGCCATGACAGCTCTTTTTAGACCGTAATAGAAAAAGTTTTCCGTGTATTCATTCTTTTTGAGGTATGTTGAGACATTATTATAAATTGCATCGGTAGTAACTTCATGTTTTAACTGATGTTTGAGATGGTCGACTGTACGAGAGGTGAGGTCTTGAGATAATCCAGTTTTTGCAAGAGATCTAATTACTTTTTCCTCACTGAATGGTTCTTTGATACCTGAAGCTTTAATAACTGTTATGGGATTTATACTTTGCATCTCTCTTTAATAATAGCATTAGGTTTAATTATTGGTACAATTGGAGTGTATTAAGTTAAAATTATGATATGAAAATGAGTAAAATGGGCATTCGCCCAGAAAAAACAGCTCCAGGGGACGCAGAAGCAATAAATCAGAAATTATTGATTCAGGCGGGTTTTATTCATCAAGAAATGGCAGGTGTGTATACATTCTTACCGTTAGGTCTGCGGGTGATATACAAGATCGAAAATATTGTTCGGAAATACATGGATGAAATTGGGTCCGAGCTACTGATGCCAGGACTATCTCCAAAAGAGTATTGGAAGACGACAGGGAGACTTGAAACAATCGATGTTTTGTTTAAAGCAAGTGCAGCTAATGACGTATCACTTGCAAAAAGTGATGCTGAGTATATATTGTGCCCTACACATGAAGATGTCGTGGCTCCGCTGATACAGAAATACAATCCTAGTTATAAAGACTTACCTGTTTCCGTTTATCAAATTCAGACGAAGTATCGAAATGAGCCTAGGGCGAAGTCTGGTTTGTTGCGCTGTAGAGAGTTCCGCATGAAAGATCTGTATAGTTTTCATAAAGATGAAGCCGATTTGAAATTGTTTTATGAAGAAGCAAAAAAGGTATATATGAAAGTATTTGAAGAAATTGGAATTGGCAAAGATACGGTGATTGCTCTTGCTTCTGGTGGTGACTTTACTCGTGACTATTCTCATGAATTCCAGACAAGATGTGAAACAGGAGAAGATACTATATATCTCGATAAGACAACAGGTATCGCCTACAACAAAGAAGTAATGCCTGAAGGAGCTGATACTAATCCAAATTTTGAAGTTTTTAATGCCTGTGAAGTAGGTAATATCTTTCCTTTAGGAACAAAGTTTACCCAAGCGAATGGCTATGAATATACTGATAAAGACGGTAGTAAAAAACCGGTAGTAATGGGAAGCTATGGTATTGGTATTAGTAGAATGATGGGTGTTTTGGTAGAGAAGTTTCATGACGATAAAGGAATAATATGGCCAGCTAGTGTTGCACCTTTTCAAGTCCACCTAGTGGATTTACAACAGCTGGAAGAAGCTGGAAAAATATACACCCAACTTAAAAACGCTGGTGTTGATTCGCTTTGGGATGATAGAGAAATGAGTGCGGGAGAGAAATTTGCCGACGCAGATCTGATTGGATGTCCTGTGAGGGTACTTGTTTCTTCTCGAAGTTTACAAAATGGTGGTGTTGAGGTGAAACTACGTAGTGAAACGGAAAGTAAAATTATCTCTATTGATAAGCTAATAGAGTATATAAATAATGTTTGAAATCTTGGGAATTACTTTCCATTGGTATGGCCTACTAGTTGGGTTGGGAATTTGGGTGGCAATGAAATTGGCTTTGAATAACCGTAACAAGATACCCAGTAACGATTTGGAAAAAGCAATGTGGTATGCGGTGATTGGAGGAGTTATCGGAGCGAGAATTTATCATGTAATTGATTTCTGGGGTCGATATTATTCAACGGACGTAATTAAAGTATTTTATTTATGGGAAGGTGGTTTGGCAATTTGGGGAGCAATTGTAGGAGGAGTGATAGGATTGTTGTCTTACTGCTACTTTAATAAATTGAATTTTTTAGAATATTTTGATGTGTGTATAAATGGTTTGCCTTTGGCTCAAGCTATTGGAAGGATTGGAAATTATGCAAATGGTGAACTGTATGGGAAAAAAGGAGAACCCCTTTATGCTTATGAAGCGGCACTGAATTTAATTTTATTTTTTGTAATGAATAAGATACCTCTTAGATATAAGAAAAGAGGGGTTGTTTCAGGAGTGTATCTTGTGGGCTATGGAATAATTCGGATAGTTTTAGAAAATTTTAGACCAGAAGAAAACATCTGGAGTTTATCTGGAATACCAGTAGCGATACTATTTAGTATTGCGGCAATTTCGGTTGGTAGCTTTCTTATTTTTCGGAGAAAACAATCTTAACAACATTATCCATGTTCTTCACAAAATAAAATTTTAAATCGCGACGAACTTTTTCTGGAAGGTCGACAATATTTTTTTCATTATCTTTAGGAAGAATAACTTGTTTTATTCCGGCACGGTGAGCGGCAATAACTTTTTCTCTAACTCCGCCAATTTCCAGAGCACGACCACGCAGAGTGACTTCTCCTGTCATAGCAAGTTCTTTGGATACTGATTTTCCAGTAAATGCAGAGATAATGGCAGTGGTTATTGCCAGACCAGCGCTAGGACCATCTTTGGGGACTGCCCCTTCAGGAACATGAATGTGGATATCAGTCTTGGAAATTTTTTCATCTTTTATTCCAAGAACTGCACTGTGTGAGCGGACATAAGAGTAGGCAGCCTTGGCAGATTCTTTCATCACGTCTCCAAGTTGACCAGTGAGAATTATTTTTCCTTGCCCCGGCATAATAGCCACTTCAATAAATAAAATATCTCCACCAACTTTGGTATAAGCGAGCCCTGTAACTAAACCAATCTGGTCATTGTCTTCGGCAAGAGTGTGACTGTATATTATTGGTCCAAGGAATTTATTTATTTTTTCTTTGGTAATGATAATGGGTAGTTCTTTTCCGCTAGCTTTGGCTTTGGCAATTTTGCGCATAATTGAGGCAATTTGTCTTTCCAGGTTTCTAACACCGGCTTCACGAGTATAGTGACGAACTAAAAATCTAAGCATTGACGAGGTAAGACTGAGATCTTTTTGGTCGACTGAATTGGCTTCAGATTGCTTTTTAAGAAGATATTTCTTGGCAATGAAATACTTTTCTTCTTCGGTGTAACCGGAAAACTCGATAACTTCTAGACGATCTCGTAGGGCAGCAGGGATAGTATCTAGGACATTGGCTGTGGTGATAAAGAGTACTTGCGAAAGATCGAAAGGAATATCAAGATAGTGATCTTGAAAGCCAAAATTTTGTTCTGGATCGAGAGCTTCAAGCAAGGCAGAGCTAGGATCTCCTCTGAAGTCAGCACCAATTTTATCGATTTCATCTAACATAAATACTGGATTACTTACTCCACTGTCTTTAATTGATTGAATTACTCTACCTGGCATAGCGCCGACATAGGTACGACGATGACCTCTAATCTCCGCTTCATCTTTCAAACCACCTAGTGACATCTTGACAAACTTACGACCAATGGCTTTGGCAATTGATCTACCAACTGAGGTTTTCCCTACACCTGGAGGTCCGACAAAACAAAGAATTGTTGGTGGGTTGATAGCGTGTTTTTTTGTTTTTTTGGCTTGATCATTTTTTAGTTTAAGAACGGCAATGTATTCTAAGATTCTTTCTTTGACTTTTTCTAGTCCATAGTGATCTTGATCTAGAATTTTTTCCGCCTTTGATAAAGAGTAACGGCTTTTGGTGTACTCACCCCAAGGAAGTTCTAGTACAGTTTCGATCCAGGTACGTAGATATGATGTCTCAGGATTATGAATAGAAAGTTTTTTGAGTCTATCTAGCTCTTTATTTACCTTGGTATAAATTTCTTTGGGAAGATTTATTTTTTTAAGTTTATTTTTTAACTCAGTAATCTCTTCCTCTTCCCCACCCTCTCCGAGCTCTTTTTGAATAGCGCGCATTCTTTCGCGAAGAACGGCTTCTTTCATACTGTCATCAAAACGTTTTTGAGTTTTGTTTTCAATTTTTTTCTCAAGTTCAAGAATCTTGATTTCTTCGGTTAGATGATCAGTAATATGAGAAAGTCGTTTTTCCAATGAACTATTTTCTAATAGTTGCTGTTTTTCAATGTTTTTAACATCGAGAATGGCGGATATTTGGAAGGAAACAAGTAGAGGATCTGAACTACTAATAATTTTGGTGAGAACACCTGGTTCGACATTGGCTTTACCAAGCTCTGAGGCGCGTCTTATGAGAGCGACTGCACGATTGGAGAGAGCAGAGATTGCTGATGTAATTCTGTTGTCTTCTGGATACTCTGATACAACTGCCCAGGTTAGCCCATCTATTTGTTCGAGACTGTCAATTTTGACTCTGAAAAGTCCTTTGACGATAGCATGGAGTTCTTCGTTTACTGGGAGTGTTTTAACTATTCGACATACTGTACCCACTAGATAGTAATCTGCAAGGGTGTTTGGTATCGCTTTGGCATCTTTTTGGGAAACAAAACAGACCTCTGCATTGTTGGTATAGGCATTATTGATGCCAGCTATGGATGCTGGTTTTCCAAAAGTTAAGACGGCTTCTGTTTCGGGGAATATAACTCCCTCTTTAAGACCAATAAAGGGAACACGTGTTTGGTGAACAGTGCGTTTTTTAGCTTCATTCTCTAGCATAGTTTTCAGATTTTAGCAGATTGTTGGGGAAATTGCTAATTTTTATTTACTGGTTGAAAATTCTTAGACCAACAAGGATGGTAGCAAGCACTGCCATTAAGGTTACTATCAAAAAAAAGGTAAATGAAAATCGTTTATTGGTGGCCATTTTGTGTGTTTGAAATAATATCTACTGTCTTTTCATCAGTCCAAAGATGGTTGTTACCGACTTTGGCATATGCGCGAAAATAGATCTTTCCATTTTTATTAAACATAATATCTAAGTCGAAGAAATCAGGAAGGGAAAAAATTCCATGTGAGTAATCCTCTTGGTGATATGGATAGCCGACGGCTTCTGGAGAGTCATTTTGGGTAAGAGCGCTGGGAGAGGCTGTGTAACCCCAGTAAATTGTAGTTTTAGGGGTGAAGAGATCAGATGAACCATCGATATGCCAGATAAAAGTACCTGTTTGACCAGTAACAACTTTTTCAGGATACGACTCAAGAGAAATTCCCAATGGAGAAGGCCTGGTTTCTTTGATTTTTTTTTGAGCTACTAGATAGTTGTAACTGACCAAACTTATAAAAAAGAGGGCACAGATAAAAAAGTAAAGAATAAATTTGCGATTCATAGTTTGTTTGAGTCTAAGATTATGGTAATAGGACCATTGAGACTGGTTTCTATCTTCATGTGTTCGGCAAAAAACCCAGTTTTAATGGTGAGTCCTTCTTTAGTCAGTTTATCAGCAAACAGTTGGTAAAGTTTGATGGCTAATGTTTTGTCGGCAGCAAGAAAGAAATCGGGACGGTTGCCTCTTTTGACATCTCCTAAAAGGGTAAACTGGGAAATTAGCAAAATTTCTCCTCTTTCTGCTTGAATATCTAGATTCATCTTTTTTTCTGCGTCTGCAAAAACTCTTAGTTTAATTATTTTGGAAACTAGTTTATCAACGTCTTTTTCTGAATCTGTCTTGGAAACGCCAAGAAAAATAATCAAACCACGCGAGATTTCGCTTCTAACATTTGGTTGATCGTAGATAGAAACACTGGCTTGATCAACTACTTGAGTTACAGCAATCATATTAGATGATTATAATTGCTTGCGAGATTTATGCGTTATTTAAATGAGTTGTTTTTTTACAAGAGCAATTTCCCGTCTATATTATTCACCTCTTACACAGTTTAGATAATATTAGAATATATTAGATGATTTTAGAAGATATTAGATAATACGAGGTTATTTTAGATATTTTTTGTTTTTTAATTGGTCAGGTAGCAAACTTTCTTCGGTGTACATTTTGTAGTCTTTTCCATAGCCTAGTTTTTTCATTAGCTTGGTAGAAGCGTTGCGCAGATTTAAAGGAATGGGAAGATTGCCAAATTTTTGGACATCATCTAAAGCTCTTAAGTAGCCTTCGTATATAGAACGATCTTTGGGAGATTTGGCAAGATAGACGGCTCCAGCGGCTAAGTTTTCTCGGCATTCTGGATAGCCTATTTGTTGGCATGCTTGGAATACGGCATTGGTAACCACTAATGCTGTGGGTGTGGCGACATCTTCACTGGCAAAAATAACCATTCGGCGAGCAATAAAAAGAGGATCTTCTCCTGAGTCTACAAGACGGGCAAGATAATATAGAGCGGCATCGGGATTACTGGCTCTCATGGACTTAATGAAGGCAGAGATGGTGTTGTAGTGCTCTTCTCCTTGTTTATCAAATCTTAAGAATCTTGATTGAAGAGCAGTTTTGAAGTTATCAATAGTGAGCTTTTCATATAGAGAGGCAGTTGACTCGATAAGTCCAATGGCCTGACGTGCATCGCCATTGGCAAACGTGGCGAGCCAGTCTTTGCATTCTTTATTAATTTTTAGTTTGAGAGCCTTGGTGGCTCTAGTGATAATTTTTTCAATTTCTGCTGGTGAGAGTTCTTTGAGAACAAAGACTCTTAGACGAGAAAGGAGTGGGGCAATTATTTCAAAACTGGGATTTTCTGTGGTGGCTCCGATGAGGGTAAGTTTGCCTCTTTCCACAAAAGGAAGAAGATAGTCTTGCTGGGCTTTGTTAAAACGGTGAATCTCGTCTAGAAATAAAACAACTGGCTTGATTGTATCCTCGGTGTTTTTGAGGATAGATCTGATGTCGTCCTTACCAGCGGAGACAGCAGAAAGCTCGTAGAAGTCGGCGTCGATGGCGTCTGAGTAGATACGGGCAATGGTAGTCTTACCAGTACCCGGAGGACCCCAGAGGACAAAAGAAAAGATGTGCTTGTTTTTTATGGCTTGGCTAAGAGGTTTGCCCTCACCCACAAGATGATCTTGTCCAATATACTCGGTGATGTTTTTGGGGCGAATTTTTGAAGCTAATGGTTCAATTAAATTGGACATGTTCGGTGTTTGTTTGGGTAAGAATAGTGTAAAAGAAAAGCCAAACTATGTCAATGGGAAGCAGTCGTTATTGAGTGAACACGAAATCTTTATTATGGGCTTAATATATGTAAAAGTCAATAGTTGAAAAACGTATTTTTATGAGTTATGATCAGCGCAGTAAAACACCGTAGAGTAGAACATTGACTAAGTTACTGGCCAAGTTGGCTCTTTAAATAATTCGACAGCGGATACCCCCATTGCCCCTTGAAAGGAGGCTCTAATGCTACCAGATGGTTCTCAGACTGATCCAAAAAAAGAAGAGAGAGAAACAGAAAAAGTGAGTGTGTTAACAGCTGAAGAATTGAAAAGATTACGAGAAAAATATCCATCTGAAATAGCGGGGACAGCAGAATGGCTGAACAGAGTTCAGCACGAGGTCTTGTCTGACACAAAGAAATAGATTTCTTTTATATCTTTGTTGTATGTATAAATAACCAGTCCGAATGGGCTGGTTTTTCTTGCGTTGTAGCCGTGAACAATAATGACGTCCCGGCAAGTAAATCACTTTTTGCTCAAGTATATGTATGAGGATAACTGGCAAAGAGAGGGAAAGGAAAATTATGTGCCGGTATCTTTTGAACAATACGACAGAGTTCTCAAGCTACTTGGGATGAAGGAACAGTATCGAGAGTCTTATACCATCCCCTATCTAATAGAGCTGTGGAGAAAAGATTTTGGCCTTACCGACGAAGAACTGGCTTGTTTCAGATCGACTGGAATTATCGTCGCGCAGAAAGAATAAGTAAAATTCCTGAAATAATAAGGGGAAGAAAAATAATTAGACCCAGAAAGAGAGATTGTAGCTCGGCAGAAATAGCAAAGAGAATAAAAAGTATTGTACCAATGATGGTAAGAATTAGGCCGCCGATGTAGGGATATTTCAAACCTATTATGCCAAGAACAATGATGGGAATTATCTGCAGAATATGACTAATTCCGGAAATATCTCCTCCTACAGTTTCTCCAACAAGGAATATGAGGAAAAATAGCGTGGGTATAAGCAAAAAGGATAGACCTATTGCTTTTAATCTCTTGTTTTCTCCAGCTAGTTTCTTTGGCTTCATTTAATCTCATTATGAACACATATGGGTGTCCGGTCAAATAAAACGTCTAATGTATATTTGTTAGATGAAGTTGAAAAAGGGTTGGTAACTTTTGGTTTCCACCCTGAAAGACGAGTTTTTGCTGTGAGATTAATGAAGAAGAAAGAGGCAATTGGGTTAAGGGATTTAATTAGGTTCAGAATTTACTCTTGATATATAATAGGTGACGATATTGTGGGATCTGCTAAAGGTAGGCAAGTGGACTCTGAATCCATTAATCTAGGTTCGATTCCTAGTCCCACAACACTTCGGGATTTATTATTATATTTTGTGTATTGATGAATTTTCTAATTCAGTGTATTAGTATTATTTTATGAGTACATTAGAAAAAGTAAAAAATATGCTTTTGTGGGGTTTTGTTTTGTGGCTTGTTGGATATATTGCGGGAATGGTGTTGTTTTTTGTTGTCCCTAAAGACCTTATTGGATGGGTTATTTCCCCTTTTGCATCGATATTTACTATTTGGGTATTGATGAAAAAAGTAAGACGACCAGAATTATTGTGTTATTTTGGGACCGGGTTAATCTGGACTGTGATGGCTGTAGTGCTTGACTATATTTTTATTGTAATGATGCTTAAGACTGGTAATTCCTATTACAAACCTGATGTCTTCTTATATTATTTTTTAACCTTCACTTTGCCAATCATCGTTGGTTATTGGAAATATAAAAACAAACCGCCAAAAGCTGAACTTTTTTAGGTCATTGGATTATCTATGAGCGAAATATATAACGATTTATTTGCCACATTCTCCGATAGTTTGGAGGCATTTATTCGTGAAGTGAAAAGTAAGAAATCCAGTTTAATGGCAACTGATGAATGGACAGTCAAAGAAGAGCTTTGCCATATTGTTTTTTGGCATGAAAATTATGCTGCAATTTACAAAGCACTTGCCGAATACAAAGACCCTCCACTACCTGAAGGGATGTCTACCATAAATATGGCAGGAGTATTGTTACTGAGAAAACATTCGATTAAAGAACTGATAAGTAGATTGCATAAAGCTAACAAATCACTCTACGATAGTATTGTTGTTAAGAAAGTGCCCCGAATGACATATAGTAAAGGCGGACGCACTTATGAGACTGTCGACTTTTTGGAAATGATCGCCAGACATATAAACACTCATGCGAAGCAGGTTAGAAAGGCCAAATAATTATGACCAATCCATTAACAATTATCCCCGGAATTGGTAAATCTATTGCTGAAGATTTGCGAAATATTGGGATCCGTTCTGTTGAAGATTTGAGAGGAAAAGATCCGGAACAACTGTATGCAGATTCCAACAAATATGAAGGGGAAATTCAAGACAGATGTCTACTTTATGTTTTTCGGGAAGCGGTCTATTTTGCCGAAAATACAAAACATGATCCAGAAAAATTGAAATGGTGGAATTGGAAGGATAAATAACTATTAATTATTAAATACGATATTATGCCAAAAAAAATTGATTCAAATACACGGTTCTTTATCGACCTTGATATCGAAATGAAAAAAGTAATCAGCTGGGATTATGGACAAAGGCAGGAATTAGAACAGATATTACCCAACCCATATCACCGTAGGATTTTTATCACCAAAGGCCAATATAACAAGCTGGAAAAAAATTAATAACACACTATGGCTAGAGCTCAAAATAAAAAACAATTATTAGATTTCGGGAAAATAGAATTTGACAGGCTAATACAGTTAGTGAGTTCACTTAATTCAGATCAGCGTGATAAAGAATTTGTTTTTGATAATCGGACAGCTAAGGACATTATCGCTCATCTGTTGGCTTGGCAATTACTGGAGTTAACTTGGTATCAAGAAGGAATGAGTGGAATAAAACCTGCTATCCCCGCACCGGGATATACTTTTAAAGATGCACCAAAACTAAATGAAAAACTATATCAGGAATACAAATCAATAACTTGGGATAATTTAGTCAAACAATTTACTGCCTCCCATAAAAAACTAATTTCGATCGTTAACAAACACACAGATGAAGAACTTTCCACCAAAAAGAAATACGCCTGGACTGGATCTACAAGCATAACGTGTTACTTGGCATCAGCTCTGTCCAGCCACTACGTTTGGGCGATTGATCTGATTCGGAAGCATTTCAAGAATTATTGATATTTTTCGCCGCGTAACTATCTAATAATCAATGATTGTAATTAGAGTGATACCTGCTTAGTTTTGTTGCTTCAGCTACTAGAAAAACAATAAACGAGGCAAGGAATAGTAGTCCAAGGTCAGCTATGGCTAAATGAGTAAACGAGAAGAATGTCTGGAGAATTGGTATATATAGTATTCCTAGAAGCAAAAGAATCGATGCGATGATGGCAAGATTAATGTTTTTGTTAGTAAATAATCCTAAGTGTATGGTTGGTTTTTTGAGTGAACGCATTGAAAGTAGACACCATAGTTGAGATAAAGACAAGAACACAAACAAAGCAGTTCTGCCTTTAATCTCATTGTCTTGTCCGAATGCCAAAAACGAAACTAGGCCGAGAGCCACCATCGAGACGGTTATTGTTATTATGAAGTACAACGCATAACGATTAAGAACTGGTTCTTCTCTTTTTCTGGGAGGTTCCGAAAGAATATCATCATGCACTTTTTCAGTTGCTAAAGCTACATCTGTCACCCCTCCAGTGATAATATTTAACCAAAGAATATGAATGGCTAACAAAGGGAGAGGGAGTCCGAGAATCAAAAAGGTCAGGAGGGTTAAGCTTTCCGCAACATTAGTAGAGATTAAAAAGAAACTCGTACGTCTGACATTTCGAAATTGAGTTCTACCTTCTTCAATAGCACTAACTATAGAAGAAAAATTATTGTCAGTTAGAACGATATCTGCG
>DATIKJ010000042.1:0-14447 GCA_035477615.1 Spirochaetia bacterium
TTATGAGCGAATATAAGAGGAAGCACAGGAATAATATTTCCATAACAGTATTGTTATGGAAAAGATGACGAGCAAGCTCTTATTCCTCAATCCAATTCTGCCCTGAAAAGGCGTGTAGACGGCAGGACTTGTTGAGGGAAACAACAATAATAACTAAAGAGCTCGTTTTCTGGAAATGAAACTGAACACTCCCACTATAAGCAGTAGTGCTCCAAATCCAAACAGTGCGATCTTCAGAACGGTGGATAGTGCCCCGCCAATTCCCTGACCAGCACTCACCTCAGAAGCTTCCTTTACTTCGGTGGTTGTGGGTGTAACCTTGGTATCTTTTTTAGGTGTTGGCGTAGGCGCTACGATTACGTTTTCTCCTGGCTTTATTTCACCTGTTGCAAAGTTAATTGCCTGAACAGGGCCAGATAACAAAATACTGTCAGATGGTTTGTTTCCATAACCATCTGTCTCTGCAGTTACAAACAACTCAGTAAACTTCACGTCTGTTGCGGTCGACAATTTTCCATTTACAATCTCTCCCAGTCTTCTCGTCTTACCTGACTCATCATTAAGCCAAACAACATAACGATTCTGTTCTGGAGATAAAGCAATTCTTAGATCTCGGCAAGTAGCCAATACTCGATAGGTACCATCAACAAACACAGACGTAGCAAAACAAGCACCACTAACACCAGCACCACGCATCAAAACCACTCCCTCATTTGCCAAAGACACTTTTGGAAAAGTCAAAAATCCTAACAAACCTAAAACAACCAAACCTAAATTAAGTTTCTTCATAAACAATATTGTACCAAATTTGCCCCAGCTGTTGCAATTTCTATTACTATAAGCTATAATACCGCAAAGTTCATTTATATCCCAAACCAAGGAGAGGCTTCAGTGGAAAATTTTATTCCAAAACCGCCAATACCAGTAGAAACCTGGACTTGTCGTGACTGTGGTGCAAAAAATCATAAAGACGATATTTTCTGCTCCATTTGCGACAGCAGAAATCCAAATGACTGGGTCTGTCCCAACTGCGGCACGGTAAATGAAAATTACCGCCTAACCTGCATCGACTGCTACAGCGGCGCCCCACTAAATACTATGACCAAAAAAGAAGTCACCAAGCCAAAAGTAACCATTGTTTTCCTTAACCCTCCTCAATAGGAGGGTTATTTTTTTACAAACTCTTCACCATATACGATCCCTCAAGCTCATATCCTAGTTTTCTGTAATACTCTCTTGTCCCTATCGCCGAGATAACCGCCATCTTGACGTATCCCCTTTCTTTGGCAATTTCTTCCGCTTTGATCATGAGTCGTTTTCCTAAACCCCTATGCTGTGTTTTGACTCCATCGTAAGTATCAATCTCAGCCACCTGACCGTAAGTATGCACCTCCCGCACTATCGCCACCCCCACAAGTTCATCAAAAAGCATTTTTTCGCTTTGCTCTGGCAATCTAAGGCGTAACATTGAAAACAAATGATCTTCGCTCTCATATGATAAAAATAGTTCTTTTCCTCCTAAACTTTCTCTTTCGTTTACCAAAAGCTTCACCTTGGTGTCATAAACTCCACCTCTCACTTCTCGACAGCGAACACAACGACACTTTTTCCCTTCTTTTTTCAACTCTTCCTGCAGTACTTGTCGCAGATTTGTTCGCGCGTTACCTGCCGACACCCATTTCTTACTAATATCGCGAATTAAACGATCAATCCTGCACCACACCGGCGTCTGTGCTTTTATTTCCTTCAACACTTTTATTAGCTCTTCCTCACCATATGGCACATACTCTCCCTGTTTCCACATCTCATACATCTCTGTCCCTGCAATCGTCATTGCCGGATACACTTTTAAATAGTCAGGACCAAATCGTTTATCTTCAAACATCAATCTAGCCATCTCCATATCTTTATTTGGATTACTTCCCGGTAAGTTTGGCATCAAATGATAACAAATTTTAATTCCCGCGTTTCGACACATTCGCGTTGCTTCGGCTATTTCTTTCAAGCCATGATCTCTTCTTATTTTCCGTAAAATTTCCTCATTAAAAGCTTGTACTCCTAGCTGTATTTTAGTAACTCCCAGCTCTCGCCATAACTTTATCTCCTCTTCTGTTACCCAGTCTGGTCTAGTCTCGATCGAAATTCCTACGATTCTTTTTTCCGCTGTTTCATTATATGCATGTGCTTCCGCCAAACTCTTACTCACTACTCCATTCACTGCATCAAACATACTTTTGAAAAATTCTCGTTTGTACTCTTCCGGATAACTGCCAAATGTACCACCAATAACAATCAAATCAATTTTGTCAGTGATGTGTCCTGTTTCCTGCATCTGTCTGATTCTGCCCTCAACTTGTTTGTACGAATCAAAGTTCAGTAGCTTCGCTCTCTGTGCCGCTGGCTCGTCAGACAGATACGACTTCGGCATGCCTTCTTCCAAGGGGCAGTAAACACAGTTTCCCGGGCAGTAAAAAGGTTTCATCATGACAGCGAATGGCGCTACCCCCGACTCAGTCCGCACTCCTCTCGTTTTCATTGCTTCAATCAACTCCGGGTCAGTCAAATACGGCCAGATCTCCGAGTTCTTCGGCATTCTTTTTAGCTCCTTCGACCATATCCGACGATAGTCCTCGATATTCTCCAAGGTCAACTTTTCATTGTCTCGAACGACTAATTCATCAATTGTCATTTCATATATTGTACTTTGAAAGCCATAAAAAAGCCCCGGTTACTCACCAGGGCAAACAAACGCACTACAATAATAATCTGCAAATAAAAGAGGGTTCTGTAGATTGCATCTTCAACATCCTCTAAAATCATCTCATCAAGCAATGGCGGTGTTATCGCGTTTTTCTTCACAAATTCTATGACATCTTCCTTCGTTTTTACTTCCACCGTTTCTACTTTTTCATCATCAGTCTCCATTTTTACAGAAGACTCTCCATCTTTTTCTAAGGCAGAAATAAAAAACATCGTCCCATAAACATAAAATGACAGCGTCAGCTGCTTCATTTACACTCCTCCTCTATCTGAATTTAAGGTTCTTTGCGACTATTGTACCACCATCATCTTTTCAGTTGATACAATGTCTTGTGACTCACTCTACCCAAATTATTGCCTCAGTCAAAAATACCTACAACAAAATTGGTAAAGAGTTTTCTGCATCCCGCCAGTATATCTGGCCAGACCTTAAACCATTTCTCAAAAATGTAAAACCAAACTCTTCTGTGCTCGATATTGGCTGTGGTAACGGCCGACTACTACTTGGCCTCCCCCAAAACATTAACTACACCGGCATCGATATTAGTCAGGAACTCCTAAAAGAAGCCCAAAAAGCCCATCCCAAACAAAAATTTATCGAGACCGACATCATCAAAGATCAAATCTGGAAACATCTTCCTCAGTACGACTACATTTTCTGCGTAGCCGTCATCCACCATTTACCTACAGAAAAAGAACAGCTTTTTGTCCTTAACCAAATCAAAAAACACCTCAAGCCCAAAGGCAAAGTGTTAATCACTACTTGGAATCTATGGCAACACAAGTATCTCAAATACCATCTAGACCTCAATACAAAACTAAAAAATATTCATCACGTCTATATCCCTTTTCAAAAAAAACCCCGTTTCTGTTTTGCTGTCACCACTTTCTACCTCAAAAAACTACTTAAACAAGCACACTTCAAACTCCAAGTCAAAAAATCCCCTCACAACTATCTCCTTAGCAACTTATCTTGACACATCGACTACTTTTTGCCATACTAAACTATGCCCAACGACGATCTTGGAACATTTCCTTTGCCACCTCAAACACCAACATCACCTACTGATCCTGATGTTGAGACAAATACAGACAATACTATTCCCCCATCATCCCAACCTCAACCAAATCAAACTGACTCTGCTTCTCCAACAATCCCTGAATCAACAACTCTCCCTGAATCTCCTTCCTCGGAACTACAAACAACTCCTTTTGAGGAAACACCCGAGGAAATCCCTTCCATTGCCCCCCCAACACCTCCATCAGCAGATCTGATGACCGAACAAGACAAATTAGTAGTTGCCAACGAAGAGTTAATCGAAAAACAAAAACCTCTCGAAGATACCTCTCCCCTTACTCCACCTGAACCAATATCTTCTCCTGTTGCAGAACCACCAGCCGCCCTTCCTTCCAAATCAGGCAGTCGTATCGCCCCCATCATCATCGTCATTCTATTGATTATTGCTGGCCTTGGTCTTGCTTCTGCTGCCTATCTTTCCGCTCAAACCAGCAAACTTAGAACGCAACTTGAAGAAATCACCCAAACAATCCAAAAACAAGAAAATACTGTTACTCCCACTCCCAGTCCCACCGTTTTTGAAGTTCCCACACCCACCATTCCACCTACAGCTACGGAAAGTTCCACAGCCACTCCTTCCGCTACTCCTACTGTTTCTTTAAACACAAACACACTACAACCACTAGCCAACGCATCTTCAGCACTCAAAATTGCCATTAACAAATCCCCCAACGCTCAACTAATTCTTATCAAAGTCGATAATGCCATCGACCCCGCTACTGCTGTTACCAAATATTTCTTCCGCCAAGACCTAACCACCAAAAAATATTTCTATGTTGCCATAACCGGCAAAGGTATACCCGAGATTATTGACAAACAAATTTATGTCACCCCTGACGACAATATTCCTTCATTAAACGACACTGTTTTAACCAACAGTCTCGGAATTGATCTTGATGAAACTCTGAAACTCACCTACGCTCTTTGTGCCAACCAAACACTCTGTACCACCGCTCCCATCAAAGCTCAGTACATCAAAACAGGTAGCGGTATTATCTGGCAAATATCTCTCTACGCCAAAGGTCTCTCCACTACTCCACTAATGCTCCAGATGGACGCCGAAACCAAAACAGTTCTCTACAAATCTCCAGAGTTTGCTAATAAATAAAAAGCGCCAGGTTTCCCTAGCGCAGTGTTGCTACCTCCAAGGATGACATAAATCG
Organism: Spirochaetia bacterium; assembly: GCA_035477615.1. GTDB lineage: Bacteria > Patescibacteriota > Microgenomatia > UBA1400 > MFAQ01 > UBA2277. Next base: position 5,002 of record DATIKJ010000042.1, read on the forward strand.
TAATGAATCTCTTCAGGCTTCTTTCCAGCCAAACGATGTTTCCTATACTCACTAGGTATAAACTGAACCTCCCCCTTGCGCTCCTGAATTTCTTTGTCTATCAACTCATTTAGTTTTTTCATTTCTTCATCAAAAATCATCTTTCTCTCTTCATCACTTAACTGATCAGACATCTATATCCTCCTTAATTTAAGGTACCCCTAAGTGCCAAGGACAGGGTTCGAACCTGTGTAGGCTTGCGCCGCGGGTTTTACAGACCCGAGTATTTGACCACTCTACCACCTTGGCATAGCTTATTATATAGTTCACCGAATCATGGAGCCGTCATTGGGGGTCGAACCCAACACCTTATTCTTACCAAGAATACGCTCTGCCAGCTGAGCTATGACGGCATGCTGAACCTAGATATTTTACCAAGGATTACAGCTCTTTGCTATTAGCACATATTAGTATGAGCTTTGATAAAATATATACACGCCACCTTAGCTCAGTTGGTTAGAGCACCAATTTTGTAAATTGGGGGTCCTGAGTTCGAATCTCAGAGGTGGCTCAAAATATTTGTTTCATTACCACACAGGCAGGTTTTATGTTAAAATACCTCTGCTTCATATAAACACAAAGACACAAAAACATGGCTAAAAAAGGACCAAGACAACACATGGGTTTAAAATGTTCCAAATGCGGACATTTCAACTATATCTCCGAAAGAAATAAAACCAATACCCCCGAAAAACTCGTTTTGAGTAAGTACTGCCGTACCTGTCGCGAGCACAACGAACACAAGGAAGTCTCAAAACTCAAATAAGTAGAAAATTGCTTCCACTCCAAGGTACTCGTTGGGCAAAGAAGTGTCCATATTGAAATAATCTTCTCTTAGACTTTCTCTTTTAAAATCCCCTTTCTCTGATACAATTCTCTGCAACTGTACCCTAACAAATGAAAGGAGTTTCTCATGTCCGCTTCAACTTTTCGACCACCACGTCCATCGTGGGATGAACTATGGATCGAAATGGCAAACACTATATCAAAGAGGGCCACTTGCGATCGCGGTATGTCGGGGTGTGTTATTGTTCGCGGTAACCGACTTCTGGTAGCTGGTTATGTTGGTTCACCTCCCGGTCTGCCTCACTGCGACGACGTTGGTCATCAAATCAAGAAAACTATTCACGAAGATGGTCGCATCACCGAACACTGTGTACGCACTATTCATGCCGAACAAAACGCCATTGTTCAGGCCGCTTTTATCGGTGTCTCCACTAAAGATGCCACTCTTTACTGTCGTATGACCCCTTGTTCCGTCTGTGCCAAACTCATCATCGGTGCCGGCATCAAGCGAGTTGTCTGCGAAAAAAAGTACCATGCTGGTGCTGAGTCTGAAGAAATGTTTCGCCAGGTTGGCATAGAGCTCGTCTTTATGACAAATGAAATTCAACAATACCCAACTAAAAAATAACCAATACCCTCCTTTTTTGGAGGGTTTTTTGTCTTAACTGCTTTACAAACAGCTAACTATAAGATACAATACACCCCATCGAACCTTAACTTTATTGCTATAAAAGGAGAAAACATATTGTCCCCATACTATGTAGCTTTCGAGTGCACCCCATTAATGGGTGGTTACGCTGGCTGTCGTTACTCATCTACCTTCAAAGACCGGGCTGAATTTGAACACCTCAATCCTCCTTCGTCAAACCCTATCTGTGCCGTTTTGTCTCAAGGAATTACCTTCAATGAAGCTGAAGATCTCGTTGCCCAAACACCGGAAATCTGTCTACTAACTTCTGCCATACACGAGCTTTGCGACAACCCTCAAGGCCGTCTTTTTGACGGACTGGCCGACATTGCCCTGGCCAGAGCCTTTGTAACCATCGAAAAGAATCGCAACCGCCGTCAGCAAAGAAATATCAACCCAGTAATTAAATGGAAAACAATTCAACTCAGCTTAGAAAAAAGTAGCGAAAGGACTGAGTTGTACCGCTATATCAAAGTTATGTTTGATAATCGATATGGCCTAGTAGGCAATTTGCCTACTGCAAAAGGCATTATTATGTATAAAATCAACGATCTCATTAACCGTCGCTAATTTCGCATCTTAAATCTCCTTAACTAGAGGTTTTCTTTTATTTCAATTGCTTTACAAACGACAGTAAAATGTAATCCACCCAATCGAATCTTAATATTCCTTAAGGAGGAAACTGTGTCATTAAGTTACAATGTAGTTTTTGAGTACACCACCAAAGCAGGTGGTTATGCCGGTGTCCGCACTTTCACATCATACAAAGACAAGGCCGAGTTCGAAGCCTATCATGCAAAACATGATCCAGAACTGGAAAATGTTGTTGCTCAAGGAGTTTCCGATGAAGTTGCACAAAACCTGTGTGCCTTAACTCCGGAAATTTGCAGACTAACAGCTGCCGTTGAAAAAGCCTGCGAATATAGCGGAAGTAATCTTCCCTTCGAACCTAAATTGCTCAATTTTGCCTTGAAAACTAGCTGTTTTGGAATTGAACACGATCGTTCAGTTCGCCTACAAAAAAAGATCACTCCATCAACAAAATTCCCTGTCGTCGAAACCGAATCATCACCCCAAACTGAGAAAGATCGTCTTTTTACATTTATTAAAGAAAATCTCAACAGTCCAACTGGTGAAATAGGTAACCTAAATTTTGCACTTCTTGAGATCCTCGATGAAGCATTGAATATTGTTATGAGGAGACTTTCTTTTTAGTATTTAACACCCTCTCTTTACCGAGAGGGTTTTTGTTATTCCAAATTAATAGTAAAATACTTCCATCCATACCTTAAAACGTTTAGGAGGATAGATGGACAGTCGCTATATCGTCGTTTTTGAAGACTTACATTTTAAATCCAGACACTGGACTCCATACGAAAGCAAAGAAATATTTGAAAACCAGTATCAAAAGTCGTGGGGTAGAATAATTGCTCAAGGAATAACGAGATACGCTGCCATGCGTCTTTGTGGGGCTAACGAAGAAATGGTCAGAGAACTTGAGCTCACAGAAATGAAAAATCAATCACCCCAAACCTCCTCATAAGAGGAGGTTTTTATTTGTTTAAAGACGTTCAGTTCTGGTAAAATACCGTATACCTAGGGGTGTAGTTCAACGGTAGAATACGGGTCTCCAAAACCTGTGACGAAGGCTCAACACCTTCCACCCCTGCAAAATATGTCCTTCTTTTATGGGAGGACATTTTTGTACACCAAATGGAAGGGGTATTGTGGTGGAGACAAGCTCGTAATAGTCTCTTTTTCAAACTCCCTCATCAAACCTGTACTCTGCCACTTTATTGTCATCACTAAACAAAAACACCGCATCAATTTTTTTGCCAGACAGTACCAATGGCAACCAGTGCTCATTGTCCTCCCACATTTTTTCCCAAGGAATTTTGTCTTCATCGAACCAGCTTGGTTTAGTACTCTCTGTTTCCACTGGTTCACCTTCCCATTCTGTAATTTCATAGATTTTTACGTCTTGATTCCATTTACTATTAGGATCCTTATGCATAAAAACAAATCTTAATCTCCCCCTTTCAATTTTTTCCAAGATCTTGACCCCGACTTCCTCAAACATCTCTCTATCCATTGCTTGTTCTAGGGTTTCATCTTTGGTCTCCTCTGAGTCTCCTACTTTTCCGCCAATACCGGCAATTAAATTTTGCCCCAAACCGGCAGATACTCTTATTCTTTCACCTAGCAAAACTCTATTTCCTTCCCTCAAAAAACCCACCACAGCTGGCGTGAAATTCGTCTGTTCAATATATCTATCAATTTCTGTCATCTTTTAAGGCATTTTAATCCTCCCAAACACGCTAAAGCAACCATATCCATTTATCTCCAAAACATAAGTATTGTCATTCCTACTATCAGTCTTATCAAATGCCACACAGCCACCTGGCCTTTACTCAAAGGATAATCTTTGTCTCCCCAAAACCAATATGCCTCCTGATCACTAATCAAAGTTTTTTTATCAAGCAAAGAAAAAACTATATCCCAAAGCACAAAGCCGATAAAGGCAAAGCCTAGATATGTCTTTGCCACAAAGAAATTAAAACCGCTTGCCAAAAAAATCAGAGTAAAAGGTAGTACCCCGCTATACAAAATCAACCAAAACAAAGCAAAGTATTTCTCCAACACATAAGGAATTGGCTTGTGATGATGTCTTGCCGACTGCCAATAATCTACCATACCCCCCACGAGAAAAAATGCACAAACAACCATTCCCAGTATATATTGACTCGAGGTCATAACTATATTCTACACAATGTAATTTTTATCAAAAATATACCTCTACTTGCTTTTACCCCATTCAGGGTATAATATAGGCCATTCGTGCAACTTAAAAATATACTGGCTCACAGGAGGAATAATGGCCGATCTTCAGAAAAGTCCCAGTTGGGATAAAGCAAATATGTTAGAAGGCTTTTTTGTAAGAACAGGATATCCATTTAAGGAAAAATTTCCCCAAGACTACTCCGGCAAAACCTTCACCCTTATAACGAGAGACGGTAAAAGGCATGAAGGCGTTAGGGTCGACGACAGTCGCCAATACGCCGCCGAAGGCAAACAGTGGAGAAATTGTTTTGGCGACACGATAGATGACTATGTTGTCGTCTGTTGGATTGAAGAAGCCACACCAATAATAACTAATGAAGGAAGTGACAAATGAAGTCTCCTAGAAAACCGTACTGGTTCGCTTTCTGGCTTTTCACCATCGCAGGAATACTGACGTCGCTCTGGTTGAATCTAACTACCGCCGACATCGTTACCTTTCTGGTTATTTTCAAAATTGTATCGTTGAGTTTGGTCTTTAGTCTTTTAGGTTTTTGGCTGGCCATTACCTCAAGCAGCATCTATCACCACCAAGTCGCCAACCCTGCAGACCCCAAAAACCTCCAAATCGGCCAAACCTACTGGCTCAATGGAGAAACCTGGGCCATATATCGTGGCCAAAACGAGTTTTCAGGAAAATACGGCTTCAATTTCTATGGCCTTGGTGACATCGAAGACATTAAAAACGCCTACTACATTGCACCAGGCTATGTCCGGCTCTACATTTCTCTGGTTCAAGAAGTGCCGGTAGAAAAATAATTCATGATTCTCAAGGAGGCACTTAAAGTGTCTCCTTTTTTTTGAATACTTTCGATAAAAATTCCTTTGTTTTTAATCCCTCTTTTTAAGAGGGATTTTTCTAGTAAAATACCCTTATGTCCCCACAAAAAGAAAACCATCGCCCTCTGGAGTTAGTGTTCGTTCGACACGGTGAATCCGAAGGTAATGTCGCCAACCATGCCGCCGAAGCCGGTGACTCCAGCCACTTCACTGACGAATTTCGCACTCGCCACAGCTCTACTTGGAATCTCACTCCTTTAGGTGAAGAGCAAGCCAAAGCCGCCGGTGACTGGATTAAGAAAAATATTAATCAAGGTGTTTTTGATGCCTACTATGCTTCTACTTACCGCCGCGCCAAACGTACCGCTGGCCTTCTTGACCTACCAAATGCTTCGTGGCGTCTGCGCGACTACATTCGCGAACACGACTGGGGTATCCTTGACGTTATGACCGACGAAGAACGCCGCGAAAAATATCCCGATGTTATGAGAAACCGTGAAATGAATCCCTACTACTTTGCCGCCCCCGGGGGTGAGTCCTTGGCCGATGTTCTCATCCGCGCCCGTGTCGGCATCATGGCCACTCTATACCGTGATCTACCTAACAAACGCGGTATTGTTGTCTCTCACGGAAATATGATGTGGCCAATAAGAATCATTATGGAAGGTATCCTCCCTGAAGAATATCTGGAATTAAAAGCCAAGAAAGATCCCCGTGACAAAATCAATAACTGTCAAATATTCCAGTACACTCGTATTAATCCGACAACAGGTGAAATCACCGAAAAATTTAGTTGGATGAGATCTGTCTGCCCATGGAAACTCGACCCAGCACTCAACGAATGGCGCCCCATCCTCCATAAAAAATACACCAACGAAGAACTGGTCAAAGCCTAACCCACCCCTACTCCCTTTCAGCAATCATTTTTTCCAACATCTTTATCTGTCCCTCACACCCCGGACAATCATTACAACTAGAAATTAACTGCCGTAGACTTTTAAGGGAATCAACCGACATCTCCTCTAACTCCTCATCAAAAATATCCCATCTTTCCCCACACTCTATATTCATCATTATCCCAGCATATCAGAGGACCTTACCTCAAATCAATCATAACTCCGTCATCCCTAGCTCTTCCGGCAGTCGCACACTTTCTGGCACTACTACAAACATCAATCTATTTTCATAAACATATTTTTTACTGCCATCTGGTAAAGTGTCCATTCTGTCATCCCACCATCTATTTAAAAAGTCTTGTACTTCTACAAATCTATCTTCTTTTGCAAAATTACCATAAGGATCGGTAATCCTTACGTTATCATTCGCCCTGTCTACATCCACAACCACACTGTAATGACCTGCGTCCCCTTTACAAATATGATTCGGATCATTTTCTTCGAGTGGATCTGACGAAATCTCTAGATCTTCTTTTTCATAGTCATTACTTTCAAAAATTCCTTGCCAGTCCATTCCTACCGGATAGTTGTACACCCGCACCATTTTTTCGACATCGGCCAAACTTGAGTCTCTCTTCGCCCACAAACGTTTCTCAGGGTAAAGATTGCGTACTGCCAACCCTAACATCTCAATAGACATACCGTGCTGGACTACATGCTCCTTGGTCGATGCCGCACTCACAATCTGCTCTTGATCAGCTTCTATACCATAATGTTGCAATAAGACAGCTAGTGTTGCCGGAGCGCAGTATGAGTTGTTTAATTGACACACTCTCTCCATCTTTCCAGCTAAACCCCTTTCCATTGTCCTTACCATATCAATTCCCCTTGCCCAAATGGAGGTTTTTGCTCTATCCATACCACCAATTAATTTAAATCCTGCTTTTTCGACTACCTTAATTGACGGTATATTTGCTCTCTCGATATCAGCCAAGATCATTAAACCAGGAACCATCCAAGGTTTCTTCTCATTCAAATACTCATAAACGTAGTTGCAGACTACCTCAATTGCCGGTGAAATCAAGCCCCGTGGTGCCCCTGGCCGCCTGGCATAACTAATCTCGAGAGACCCTTCTTGAATTTTAGATGGATAAACAAATACAAAGCCATGTACTCTGTTTTCTCCTAAATTCTCACTTCTAATATCAGCAATAGCAAACAAAAAATTGTTATTTTCTCCTTTGTTATCCATCCAGCGTCTGTAGTTGGAAAAAGTCAAACCATCCACATCATCCATCCAGCGCTGTACATCAGGACTCTCAATAATCAAAACTAAGTCACGCAAATCATGACTATTATCACACTCAAAAAAACGCACCTCATAATTATTGCCATCTTTTGAAAAGCACCATTTACCGCGATTCTCCATCAAGTGATTTTACCAAATCTTCCTCTAAAGTGTTCTCGCGTATTTGGAAAGCAAACTCGCCAAAACCTCATCGAAACTTACTCCGTGCAAGGCCAAAACCTCAGTAAATGGCAAACCCATGTCTGGACCAAAGGCTGTATTGGGATTGGAGTCGGTGAAGTAGGGAATATTTGTCTCTGAATCTACCCGCACATCAAACTTGGCATAGTCTTTGTGTTGTAACCCACGGAAAGCACGAATAGCAAGCTGTGATATCTTGCTGGCTAAAGGTTCTTCCACACTTTTGTAGGTGTAGGCGTGTAGATCATCATAAGACTCAAAACTAGTGAAATAGTGCTTCCCATCCGCTTTTTTACGAAACACCTTCTGTCCCATAAACACAAACTTCTTTGCCCCATCATCAAACACCACCACTGTAACCTCAGGTCCATCGATAAACTGTTCCACAATTACCGGCAATTTATACGTCGACACCATTTTGTTCACTTTCTTCTGAGCATCCTTGATGGTCTCTTTGACCGCCTTGTTATCAATGCCTACACTTCCCCCACTCTCATTGAGCTTCACAATCAAAGGCAGTCCTAGATCCTCATGCACAGCTGTGTTAGCTCTGCGGATAAACTGAAAAGCAGGGGTAGGAATACCATAAGCCATTAAAAGTCTCTTAGTAAGATTACGATTATTTCCGATCACCATCCCTTCCATGCCTGCTCCAGTATAAGGCAGGTTGGATAGCTCCAAAGCTGCAGGCACTGACGTCTGCAAGCGGTCCTTACCTTTTAAGGTATCCACTAAATTCAAAACTAATGAAGGTTTATCAACCAATAAATTTGTTAAAAAATACGGATCTCCAGGTAAGGTCTTTACCTGAATTCCCATTTTTTCGATCCTTTGTGCCACTTCTTTGGATCTCTCTTCAACTTCTACTTCTGCTTCATAAGCTTCCTGTGTAGGAAACATATCCCGCTCTACATGAGAATAAGCTACAATCACCAGCCCCAACTTCTTCAAAGCGTCTTTATCCACCCTAAGCTTGGGTTTTTTATGTGTTTTAGGTACTACTGACTCTTGTTTTTCTTGAGATACTACCTCGCTTTCTTGATCGACTTTGTCGACATCTTGTTGTTTCTTTTTATTTATTCCCAACAAATCTTTTATTCCAATCATATTCCAGCTTAACATTTTGGGCCGCCATAAATCAACACTTAAATTGTCTATCTCTCCAGCTTCTTTCTCTCTTCAATCTCCTTTAGCTTTTGGTAGTCCAAAACATACAAAGCGCTCATCTCGGCTGAGTCCTCTTCATAAAAATGCTTACCCCTTCTCTCAAAGCCACAGGCCTCAACTACCTTCATCGAACCTATATTTGTCTCGTCGATAAAACAAAAAACAAAAACACCTGTCCCTTCCTTGATTTTATCTAGCCTCCTAAGCTCCAAGCACGCTTGTCTCACGGCACTGGAAATCTGCCCCCCTGGCGCTGATGGTAACTTTGCAAAGCTAATCTCAAATATCTTACTGTCTCCAATCACGCCTTTCTTGATAAGACCAGCCTTCACAATCCGCTCAATAATCTTTCTTTCTTCAGCACCAGCATACAGATAGACAAACCCTTGTACTTGACCAACTTCCTCCGAATCCTCACCAAAAATCTCCTTTGTTCCCGACACTGCAAAAAGATAGTATCTTCCGTAGGCTCCCTTCTCGTCTGCCCAGTCAAACATGTCCCTTCTCGACATACTAGCCACGCTATCCATCCTCTCCTGTACCTCTTTGTGTTGCACAATCTTCCTTAGCCTCACCATGTCCTCCTTGCAGCCTGCATCAAAGAACCTGATGCCTGCCCTCTCTCCTGGGTACTTTTTTAACTTCTTTTCCTTATTCATTACCAAAGCATAGCAGATATACTTACCTCTTGACAATATAGACCTCTTGTGATATTATATAAGACGTACTTTGAGAGAAAAGGCACTGGGCCCAATCCTCATCA
>DATIKJ010000043.1:0-27031 GCA_035477615.1 Spirochaetia bacterium
GCTAAGACACTCAATGGTTTTCTCCAGTCATATGGAAAAACAAATAAATTTGTATTTTCCAAATATCCAGCATTTACAAATGAAGCTACCAAACCATCATATTGATTAACAAAATCAGGGATTTGCCAGTTTCCACCTTGATTTCCTGAAAGAATTGCTCCGATATCCCAACTTGCACCAAAGAGTAGTACCTTGTTATAAATTGAAATACATAGTTAGAATACCCGTGGAGAAGGTGATAGTTTTACGAGCACGCCAAGAGGGTTCAATGTACTATCGCAGTCTTGAGGCTTAAGAGTGCTATTTATTTACACAATACTTCTCAACCAAATCATCATAAGTAGACACCTGTGTCTTAAATATCTTCATCAGGTACATATCCATTGGACTCAATTGTGAGTCTGATGTTCTATTCTGGTCATTATCTCTTCTCCAATCCTGACATTCCTTAGTTTCCATTTTACTTCGCGTGTAATGACAATCAAAGTCCATTTGCATATAAGCCACTTCTTTTTCTACCTTTTCAATATCAGAATAAACGTTCTTTAACTGTTCGCCTGTACACCACACAGGACCATTTTTGCTAGGCATTGCATTTGTCTTGTTAGTATCAAGCCTCGGAACAGGAAACTTTTTAAACTTTGCATAGAACATATCTTCATAAGTTCGAAGCATATTTGAATCTGTCAAAATTCTGTCTATACTAGCCTTCTCAGATTGGCCCAAAAACTTTCTCAGGACTTCTTCTGTAATTGAGGTCGTTGGTTTGGCTGGGGTAGGTGAAGGAGTAACAATTTTCTTAATAGTTGGTGAAACCGTAGGAAGTATTTCAGCGGAAGGAGAGCTAACTATAGCTGAATCTGTAGCAATAGGAGTATCACTTATAGACGGAACATGGAAATTAAGACCGAAGAAGCTGGTTATGGTAAAAAAGATAGATAGAAAAAAAGCTTTCACACATAGATTTTACACCCCACCTCTTCCATTAAACTTTATCTGGCATTCCTTTGAACAAGTTCCAATATAATCGGCTGGCATGGGACCGCCACAAACAATACATTTATCTGGCCTTCGTTCCGCGTACGTTTTTGCGACGCCTTTCGTTCTGCATTCATCTGAGCAATATTTTCTCTTATAAATACCCACAAACGACTTGCCACACACTTCACACACACAAGCGATGTTTCCATTACCTGAGTTCTCTAATCTGCATTTATCCGAACAGAATGCTTTCTCAGACGGCTTCCCACACCACTGACATTTTTTAGCTGTTGGTTTAGTCACAGGTGGTCGCAGAAAAGCATCTTCACATTTTTCTGTACAGAACTTGCCAGAACCATAGAAAGTGACACCGCAATTTAAACATCCTGCCCACATAGTTATTTTTTATTTGGAGAAGCCTTCACAATGGCAGGTTTGTTTTTTTCGTTAAGGGTTGAAAAAGGAGCTTTGTCCCTGTCACCCTGACGAGGAACTTGAACCTTGTCATATCCAGCTTGTTTTTTGCTTTTGAACATAGTTGTTAAATACTTGATAATCTGTCAATAATTCCTGCCATTTCGTCTTCTTTGGTCTTCCAGCGTTTATTGAGTTCTGCTTGTCTGTCGGCGTCTATCTTTTCCAACTCTTCGCCGTAAGCTTTTGTTTCAAGCCCTCTAGCGTCCCATGATGGATTAGGTCCGTATGTTCTGGCGTGAATAACTCTGCCAAGAATTGTCTCCTTTTGGTTTCCCGTTGGTGAAGTGTATTGAGGGACTCTATCGTTTTCTATCATCACTTTCTCATGCACCATCTGTGCCGCCTGTTCATTTAAAAGGGCATGCTCAACTCTTTCAGCAAACTCATACATGTCCACAGGTTTCTTCCATGTACCCAATGTTCTTTGTGTTCTCATAATTATTTTCTCCTTCTTTTTTGATTATTAATTCCTGACGCAATTCTCCTAGACTTTAATTCACTAAAGCCTCTCGCCATTAATTCGGCGACTTTCTTTTTAAACTTGTCTCCTGTCCCTTGTGGTCCTGGTATTGTCATAGTTTTAATGTTGGTGTTTTTAATGTCGTCATTTTCAATGGTTTAACTTTGAAGGTACCTAACTTTTTTCGTTTCTGTAAAGTCAAAGGTGTCAGTATTTTTACTGGAGTTGAAGCTTTAATTTTTGGCAATGACTTTTTATTTGAATAACCTCCGTAACCATAGTCTGGCAATAGGGGAATACCTAACTCTGCGCGTTGTGCATTATTCCAAATTCTATTATCTTCAAAGTACTTTAAAATTTCAGGGTACTGTGCGGCGTATTTTGTTCTCTCACCTGTACCAGTAGGAAGGGCAAAGTATGTGTTTAATTTCTCTTGTAAGTCTGCTGAAACTACAGGTGCACCAGAGTCTTCAAGAACTGAGACAAATTTCCCTGACGCTTTCATTTGTTCATAATACTCAGAACGCGCAAGGTAATATTCTTGTAGCCATGGGTTGGCGTCCCTTATATCACTCTTTAAACTTTCACCTGGATAAATTGTCTTTAACAGTTCAAGAACCTTTTGCTGTTCTGGAGTAAGTAAGTAATACGGTGCAATGGGTTCTCCAGTTTCTTGGGCTGTCTTAATAGCTGCCTGAGTTTCTGCTTCAATAATTCCAGGGTTATTTAGACGCTGAGAAGCAATCTGCATATTCTCAAGTGCAGTCTTCTGACGGGTTGGAATACCCTCCTCATCTATTAAAGTCTTACCAGCATATTTTGCTTCTTGTTCTTTTTTAACAGATGCTTTTCTGGCGTCTTCGGCCTGAACAATCGCTAGTTCTTGTTTACTCAGGCCTTTGCGGGCTTCCTTTAAATTATTAAAGTAATTGGCATTCTCAATGGAAGCATTTTTGTAAACTCTAATTGGAATTTCAAAAGCACGAAGCATACGTTGCCACACTGGGTCACCTTGGGAACGGCTGTCTGTTAACTCGCGGAGTAGAGGGTTGTTATATTTCTGTGCAACATAGGCGGCGGCCTGTTTGTATTTTTCACCAGTTGTTGCTGTACTGTCGACAATCTCGCGGTCAAAATAATCCTTATTTCTGGCAAGGTCACTTATTGGCTGAATAAGTGTTGAAGTGGCACGACTTCCAATAGTTTGCATTGCACCAGGAACATCCCCCTCGGCAAGGTTTTCCCCAGCAGCAATTAGAGTTCTGGGTATAGTGAGAATAGACGAGTCAAGTGGTAACTTTATTGTTCTACCGTCTCCCACTTTAACAAGAATACCGTCTGTGTAGCCAGGTGGGTTGTCGGCCATAGGGTGTCCCGTTGTCTTCTTGTTCATTTCGTTATAAACAAAATACTGGATTATTTTTCCAACTATCCAAGTCCTATTTTTTGAATATGCAGGGTCGGTTATTTTTGTAGAAACACTCTCAATGTTGTTGACTAAAAAGCGAACTATTGTCTCTCTATACCTTGGGGCGAAAAATAAGGTAGCCAAAACATCTTGACCAAGTTGTGACTTCTTAATTAAGTCTTCACTTGAAACAATTCCATGAAATGCTTTAGTGGCACGTCCTGCAAATGCTTGCGCATGTTCTGCGTCCATTCCTTGCTTTAAGGCCGCCCGCATTGAGTCCTCAAAGAAACTAATTTGCAAGTTTGGCATAAAGCGTTTAAATGTTGCCTCGTTCATTGTGGCACTCCAGATTTTTTTAGTTTTGTCCCAAAGTCCTGGAAACTCAATGTTAAAGTTTTTATAATTCTCCACAATATTTCCTGCAACTTGTTTACCCTTGGCAATAAGTCCTTCAATGTCTGATGTACCACGGGAGAGTGACTTATTTATGCTGTCCAGATTTAACGAAGTCGAGACGGGAATACCTTCCCTTTGCATTGCAAGGATGGTTCCTTGCTTTGACTTGAAATGTTCTGCAGGGTTAACCATCGAGTTCCACATGGCTTTGGGACCAGCTGTGAAACGTCCTGCTGGTATTTCTTTAAATAGGTACTGTGAAAGTGTCCACGCGTTTACAGGAGTTCCTGGAATACCTCCTGCGAGGGCAACGTCCTGTACTGCACCAGATACATTTGCCACTTTCTCAAGAAGTTTTTCTGCACCTGATAAGTTTGGTGTTTCAAATACTCTATTGAGTAAATTAGCAATTTCTGGAATAGCGTAAAAATTGCCTTCCTTGGTTTTTGAAGCAGTCTTAACAATTGACCTTGGAAACTTTTCCGCGGTAATGGCAACGGTACCAGGAAGTTTTTCGGACGATATTAATTTGGAAAGTTTCAAGTCTTTAATGAACTGCAAATTGGCTTTTGCCTCCGAAAGGTTTTTTGAATAGACTCCAATAATTTGATTGGCTGAAGTGTAAAGTGGAGTAAGTCCTGCCTCAATACCGTCTGCATAAGACAATATTTTTCTCTCGCCAGAGTGTTTAAACTTTCCAAGTCCCTTAGTAATTTGTTGAACTTCTTCTGGACTCTGTTGCCAAAGATGAGGTAGGTAGTTTTCTAAGTAACCTGTTGGTATTCCAGCACTATTTGCTTCCTTGTGTAATATGTCGAGTTTATTTCTTACGGTGGCAACTGCCTTTTCAACTTCTGGTGACGCCTTTGCAATAGTACCTTCGGCGCGGTTGAGAAACTCGTCACCTTTAATATTAGGGTTTATGGTCAACGCTTCTTGAACTCCACGCGTTTTTGCCATTTCTCTACCTCTTACCCATTTTGTAAACAAACCATTGAACGCTTTTGAAGTTTTCTCGGCTTCTACTTCTACTTTCTCAATTTTGGACCATAGGTCGGGTGCACTTAATTTCAAATCTTCTTTGGAAAACTTACCAGCCAAATATGTCATTCTATCTTTCAAGGGGAGTTGTCTAAATAGTTGCTGCGTTTTACTCAGCTTATTTTCTGAGTTTAGTGAACCTTCAAGTCTTGACGCGACCAGCTTTGCATTGCGTATGTCGTTTGTTTCACCGCCTGGTACCAATAGGCCAGCACCCAAACCAATAACTGGAGGAATAATTGACTCATTACCAAACTTTTTAGTTGCCGCGTCTTCAACCTTGTCCATGACAAACTGTGTCTTCATACCAAGGGGAGTGACGTTGAAAGCTGCTAGTCCAATTTTGAGAGGACCTGCAACATACGAGGGGAGTTGAATATTTGTAAATGGTACTTTTGATGTTCTGCCACTTTTCATTTGTTCTACCCCTGAAATAGTTTGTTCGGCGGCCAAGTCTCCTGCTTTAAAGCCGTATTCTTTGGAAGTTCTACCAGCCCATGAGACTGGTTTACCAATAACAGGAACTTGTGAAAGACCTTGAGATGGGTTAGTGAGAAAGTTATCTATTTTATCTAAAGTCGCGGAAACGTTTCTAACGGCAGAAGTTATTTTTAAACTCAAGGCAGGGTTCTTTTGGTGAAATGAGTCAAGGGCATTCTGTAGTTGTTGCTGTGCAGTCTGAGAAAGTTCTGGTTTCTGAATAGGTTTATATTCCCTGTATTCAGGAAGTTCTTTTTTAGTTAATGAAGCCCACCAGTTACCCAGTCCAACCTTTCTCATTTCCTGTTGGTTCTTGGCGTCTTCTTTAACCTTTGCCATAGCAGCTTCCGCCGCCTTGGGCATAGTCCACTTGGCGATGTTTGTTATTAAACTAGCCATCTTTTATGTAATTAGGTTGCCGAACTCGTCTGTACTTTTTGTCTGTGGCCTTGAAGCTGTGAAGTTTGAAACATCGGGGTTACTGACAAAACTTGCAGGGTTGAGGTAGTTAGCTGACAGTTGAGATGAGAAGTTTTGACTGGTTACTTCTTTAACCAAACCGTCTAAATAGTCGGTTGCCTTTCCTGCCTCAGCGTCCATCTGCATTTTCCATGTAGCAAGTTGATATAACTTGTCCTCTCGGTTAGCAGCAAGTTGTTGTTGCTGTTGCATACTTCTTGCAAGGGCGTCGCTTCGGGCTGCACGTTTGTCGTCTTCTGCTTGTGCCTTTTGTAAGTTGACGTTATTAATTGCCGTCTCCAAATTAGTATTAATTTCTCTTTGGGCAGCAATAATTGACTTCTCTAATTCTTGGACAGCAAGAGAGAACTGAGTCTGCGCATTTCTTTCAGCAGATTGAATGGCGGTAACACCTGCCATATATTTTTGACGCAAACCACCTTGAGTCCTCATGAACTCTTGTCTTACTAATTCCTGTATTGCACCACCAGTACTAGAACCCCCACCATAACGTGTTTGCGCTTGTTGGTTAAGGCTGTTGTAACTTCTTAAATTCTGCGACGCCATGTCTTGGTACTCATTACCCAGACCTTGGTTCTGTGTTGTCAGTCCTTCCTTGGCAAGACGTAAAGCCTCATCATATGCACTTCTTGAGGAACCAGCTTGTTCGCCGACGCCTTTCAATGCTTCACCTGCTTGTCCTTTGTACATTTCTATTGACTTATCAAGGGCGCCAAGAGTAGAGGAATAGAGGTCGTTTAATGCGTTGTCGTAACTTGTGTTACTACCCATTGTTAAATTCGGTTTACCTTTTGCCGCCCAGTCTGCTCTTGCGGCAGTTTCATCCCAGCCTTTATATGCGTCCATAGAGAAGCCATCGTTTGACGGTTGTTGTGTTGGTTGAGGTGTTGGGGTTGCAGAGTAAGTTTTGTTAAGAGGAATTGAAGCGGGAGCCGTTGTTGTCGTTATTTGATTTGGCTGGTAGACAGGTTGTTTCGAATAATCAGGCGGGTTATTAGTTACTTGGTCACGGGCAAACTCATACTGTCGCACAGTCGAAGAGTTCATGATGTTGTCCCATGTTCTTTGAAAAATGTTTCTATTGTCTGGTGTTAGTGTGTCAGCCATTGTTTTTTTGTTTTTTAATAAATAATTTGCTTGTCCCCCACACGGGGGACGATGATAGAAAGGTGGAGTCACCTCGCACGGTTGAGCGTTAAAGCTATTCCGCCGTTTGGAAACTCGGTCAACCCTCCTTTCAAGAAAGTTGACTCAGTCACCAAGTCACAAAAAAACACGAATTAATCGTGTTCTTTGCAAGGTGTCAGACGCGCAATCTTTCGACCTATATAATTCAAATACATCAGACTAAAAAGAAAAAGTCAAGAGGAATACAACAGTAATAATACGAGAGTGATAAAATATAACTATGTCAAAAATGTTTAGAATGGACGGTGAGGTAGATATGTTGGAAAGATTAAGTCGACTTCTTACAATAGGCGAACAGTTACTGGCAACAGACGAATTCGTAGGTGAAACTCAAGATATAAGAGATTGGCATAGAGAAATTGAGGGAGTAATTGGTGCTCAATGGGGGATGGGGTCATCATATTGGATTAGTTATAAAGAAATTGAAATATTTCCGAAGTGGTATAAACCATCAATTGACATCCAGACTATTGGGGATACTGACAAGAAGGCTGCCCTTGGTGTATTCAAAAGTGGAATTGGAAACATCCTAAGTGTTTTGAAGTCGATGAAAAATGATGTTGATTTAATTGGACTTCCGAACATACAAACGGCGGGAAGTTACCCTTCACATTCACAAAAAATAGAGGTTAATCCAGTTTTTAATAATTCCCAAACAATTACCTTCTCAGTGCAAAGTTTACTTGAAAACGTCAACAACAAATTGAATGACAAAGACATATCTACTGACGAGCGCAGTTTTTTGGAGCAAGTTAAAGGTGGAGCAAAAATAGCAAAAGATGGATTACAACTAATGTCGCTTGTATTATCCGTCGCAGGTCAAATGGGGATACCTGTTGCAACTATTACAAAACTATTGGGTTTATAAGAAGAAGAATCGTGTCAAGATGAAGGAAAAGCTAATTCTATTTTTTTCCCTTCTCTTCCTACTAATCAGTGTAACTCCCGCTCTTGCCCGTTCTGGTTGTTGTTCTCATCATGATGGAGTATGTGGTTGTAGGTGTTGCGATGGTACAAGTCTAAGCGCTACGTGTGCCCCGTATTATCCATCATGTGGAGGGAGTTACGTTGCACCCATGGTCACTAAAGCACCTACAGCGGCACCGACACGGGTGTACACTCCAACACCGACACCAACTAAAAAAATAACTCCTACTCCGACAGTTTCGGGGGAGTCAACTTCTTCAAGTGACTTTGGTGGACTATTGACCGCACTTGGTTTAGGTGGGGGAGTTTGGTACTGGAAAAATAGAAAAAATAAAAAGGAAGAAGAAAAGGCGTAAAATAAAATACAGGTGAAACATATACTCTTAATTTTTCTTTTTGGAATAATTCTCGGAGGTTGTAGTTTTCGCGAAAGATGGCAGGGTTTCTATTATCCAGATGGTTGTCTTGTTTGTGAAGACCAGTATATTTACAGCCCTGAGTTTAAAGATAGAGTGTCATGTATCTCTTGGGCTCATAACTTAAAAGCAAAAAGACAAAACCCCAATGACGACTTTGAGTGTGGGAAAAACTGTAAGGCTCCTGACCATGTTGGAGGGCTTTATTTGTGTGATGAGACCGTGGACTACTAGAATATTTTCCAGAAAAATTTGGTGACTTTTTAAACTGGGGTACCCTGTTCTGTGCGTGGGGGAAAAATTCTATAGACTGACCGTTTCCGCTGAATACTAATAACTACACTCTTTACCCCCGAATACACAGCCGAGCCTGCCACCCCACCCACCCCGTCACCTGATATCTATTTGATTTTATTTATTTATTCCTTGTATACGCGGGGAAAGTGTGACGTGGGGGAGGGAAGAGTTCTCGCATATATGGGAATGGAGTGAGGAAGTAATGGGAGTAAGCGTGAGTTTCTGGAATGTTTGGAGAAGAAAGTCCCTTCTACTTGTTTTCAGGCCTGTTCACAACAACACTTCTACGACCAAAACACGCACAGGACTAAGAAGTCATTTCTCACGTTTTATCCGCCGACACTGGTTCTACCTTCGGCAACTCGCCGACGACGACATAAGGAAGTTTGTCCCTTGCCACCAACCTCGTCAACTTTCGTATTCTACGTCTCTCGCGTTCTTCATAGTTCTTTTTACTTATCTTCCTTTCAAGATTTTGACACGTTCCACAAAGGACGGTTTCTGTTAGTTTGTAGGCAAAAGCTGGACGACGACAAACAGAACACTGCCTAATACTCCACCCACTATCGAGTAAAAACTGCAACGCTGGCAACACTTCGGCAACAGACGCTCTATCCTCATAACCCTTTAATTTTCGAATTACATCTTGGAGAGTTCTATACTGTGGGGGCACAACAGGTTTAAACCTAACTCTGGGCAATTGAAGACGTTTTCTTCCAGAGTCCATTTCTTCTTTTTCTTGTTTATCCCATGCCTCAATAAATAGGTCTATTGGTTCTTTCTTTTTGTACATATTATTTCAACCTCCATTTGTTTGTCGCTAATCGCTTGTTCAGGCCAGCGAGTCTTTCCAAGTCGTGAAGTACATGGGACATATCGTCTAATATGGCAATAATTCTATCTTCTGGAATGTTTGAATTTGAGTCTAGGGCACCAATAGTTTTCACTTGGTTTTCTATTCTAGTTATTCCCTCAGTTAGGGCTGGCAAGGAACCCATGGCACGGAGGTTATTTATTCTCTCAATCAAAGACTTTAATTTATTCTGAATTTCTTGACTCATTCGCTTCTTTGGGAAATAGTAAATTTGAAACTAAGGCAGTTAAAGCAAGCCCAAGAATATTCTTAAGTTCTGGGTATTCTTTACTTACAAGGTCGGCAAGAGACTTGGAATAACCATCCATAAGGGCACCTGCTTCAAGCCGTTTTGCCTCTCCTATTTTCAGGACATTTCCCATATCTTCTGAAATGACATTTGGCTTCTCAGTTTGTAGTTTGAGAAGAAGTGAGGCAGTTACCAACTCGTCTATTAAACCTTCAACTTTTGAAATTGCTTGCTGTAGTGGACTCGGTGAC
Source organism: Spirochaetia bacterium (assembly GCA_035477615.1). Lineage (GTDB taxonomy): Bacteria > Patescibacteriota > Microgenomatia > UBA1400 > MFAQ01 > UBA2277. The sequence goes on from DATIKJ010000043.1 coordinate 9,909, forward strand.
TCAACGGGCACGACTATATTTTTTTTCATCTGTCTTTAAAATTTAAAGTTATCAATATTCTCTCTGCACGTAGCCGAACTTGAATTAGTTCATTTAATATTGTTTGCAGAGAGCCTTGAACGTTTTTAGGGTCGATATCAAACTTTACTGACTTGGTTTTTATCTTTTTAATCATAGTATTTTGTCCTTTGGCTTAGCCGCAACTTTAATAAATTTTGGACTCTTTGGGTTAAAAAACGGCCCCGTTCGGGTTGTTCGTGAATTGGCAATTTTGACAGCGTCACCTGGAGTCAAGTGCGCACCCTTTATCTGTTTTAGTCTTCTCTCAATAGCGTCTCTTCCAGGCGAACACTTATCACATACAGGGACCTGTTTAACGTCATGGAGAAAGGCAGGTTTCCCACACCACGCGCAAGGTCGGACTGAAAGCCCCTTTATTTTTGCGTGCTCCTTAGCTTGTTCATATTCGTACTGCAATTCTTCACCCATCTTGGCTTTTCCAAGTTTTTCTTCTTCAATTTGTTCCCGCTTCTCATTGGAGAATTGTCTTTGAGACTCTCCACTCAAATATGAGTCCAGCTTTTGGTTATCTGATTGTGAACCGTGGTGATGTGGGTATGTAAAGTTGTGCGGCATAAAATAAGCGATTATTTTGTAACTTGATTATTTTTGATATAAGCCAGCAAATCTTTACCGAGGTAAATATATTTGTTACCAGAAAGAGAAGCCTTGATTCTGCCGTCACGAACCCTCTTCAATAACTCTATTTCGCCAATACGAATTAGTTTCATGACTTCTTTTGTAATATAAACACCGTTTGATTTAATTTCTAACATAATAAAATACTACCACCATAAACTGCCTATTGACAGCCCCTAATAGCATGTTATAAGTATACTTAGATGAGGTGATTTGAACAACAAAGCCCTCGTCAGAAATTTGAACTTCTCGCTTTATTGCGGGAAAAACAGATTTTTGGCGAGGGCTTTTTTAAAGCCTACCAGTCTAGATATGGGCTGGGCCTCAACAGGGTAAGGCGGGAGAAGTTGTGCCTCTCCCGCCCAATCCAATAGTTAATAGTTACGACACTATAAATGCAGAATAACATTCTAAATACAAAAAAGAAAAGGTTCGGATATATCGAGTTGTCATTACTTCAACTCTTATGGAGAGATAGTGAGTTTTCGGGGAAACAGATTGAACTTGCTGAAATGTTTGGGACACGAAAGCAAATCGTAAACCAAGCAATTAAACGATTGAGAGACGCTGGTCTAATAAGGACTAGAAAAATGCTACATACGAGATGTAAAAAAATAACCTTGGTGGAAGGAGGACAAAATGGCTAACGGATGGAAATCAACGAAAGTGACCTCAAAATGGGCACCACTCAAGAGAAATGATTATTTTGCCGTATTGAAATACGGGCTAAACGAACCTTGCGAAAGAGTCTGGACGTTCCTGATGATGATGAGAAGAGATTGGCTAGGAGGTGAAAGATTTGGAGAAGTAAGAATAACCCAAAAAGAAGTTGGTGAGGTGCTGAGGATGAATAAGTCAAAGACTAGCCGCTCCTTTATTTCACTCCAAAAAAGAGGCTTAGTTACTGAAATCGCTAAAGGAGTTTATAAAGTCATGTCCCCCTTGGAATTTAGCTACGAAGTGAGAACTGGTGAGGCTAATTTGGTGAACACCAAAACTTCCAAGGGTACTGAAATGAGAACTGATGGTCCTCAGAATGAGAACTCCCGAGGCTATTTTGGTGGTCTCAATAGGAGAATAGTAAATAACGTAAATAAAGTAAATAAAAGTAACTTAGTAAGTCAGAAGGTAGAGGAGGACCCCTTGGCTTTTTTAGACAATTAAAAATAATGGAAAACACTGTAACCATTGCAAACAAAACTACCAAAAAACAGGACAACAATATTGGCAAAATTGGCACAGAAGAGGAAGAAAAATGAAATTAAAAACATTATTAAAAAATAAATGAAATTCTATATTTCACAAAACAAAAAACCATTAGTAAGAACTGGAAAAATAAGAAAATTTATCAACTACGCCAAAAAAATTGACTGGACAACTAGACCAACTGTTTACTTGAAAGTTTCTTATGGTCGTTTCCTTGATAACTTTGGAAAAATGACAGACTTCCTAAATGACGGTAACTACACCGACGAAAAAACATTTTGGATTGCTCTTTGTGCTTTCCTTGAGGACGAGTATGAAGTAACAAGACGTGAGACACCTCCATACGTCAAATACAAACGTCTTTTTGTGCCCGTAACAAAATTAAAAAAGGCTTCTGGAATAGTTTGTGACCAACCCATCATTTAACTAAAAACATCATGAAAAACACATATACTAGAAGAGCAAATTATTTTTTGGGGACACTTGGGGAAATAATAATTTCTCAAATGTTTCCACTAACCAAGAAAGTAAATAAGAGAAGCTTTGACCTTCGCGTACCAATTGAAAAAAATGAAAAGGTTGGACATAGGTTGGAATGTAAGACGAGACGATTGAGAAGTAACAATACTTTTCAGGTAAACTTTACGCGTCACGAACGTACACACTCGGACACTGTCGTTATTCTGGTTTTAGATGGGAACTTCGGAACCGAAAGACTATATTTCATTCCGACTTATGCCATGCCAAGGGAAAAGGGATATTTATATTTTGGAAAAAAGCCGACGAAATACGAAAACTATCGTTTAATTTAATCGTTTGGACAAATGAGGACACTACCTTTCTCGTAACAATTTGATTTGTAATCATCAATAGCGTCTTGTGCTGCGTCTTCCGTTCTATCCTCAACGCTTGGGGCACTACTACCCGAAAACAACCATGAAACACCCCAAAACAATAAAAATATTGCACCTACAACCAATGCTGCGTAAATAACCCAAGTTACCAAAATAGTAAAGTAAAATTCTAACTTTTTTCCAAGGGCAAGGATTTTATCTTGCAACTTTTTCCCTGGATATGTAAAAACCACTAAAAAGGCTAAAAACAAAATAGTCCACGCACTTTCACCAAGTGACTCATCTGTAATAACTGCGATGGTGAAAAAAACTAGAACCGCAAGAAATAGCGACCACATCACCCAAAGTGCAGGACGAGGAATTTTAAATTGTTTAGAAAAAACACCTACCTTCTCTTGAGGTTCGGTAATCTTTTTTATCGCCATACCCACATTTTAACACCGAACCCTTGTCAAAGTGGCAACATTCAAGAACAATTTTAATTGTGATATATAGGTGATATATTGTGGATATGGATGTAAGAGATAAAAACAATAAAAAAGTGGAGGTTAAGGACCCAAACTTAATTTCAACAAAAAAACCTGTTAAAAGTGAAAAGCCAATAGCTTTAAATGACCTTACTTCAAACCAGAAAAAGAACAAGGGACAAAATTAGAAAGTAGGACAATAAATAGTTAGTAATACACGGACATGATTAGTGTATTACAATAAACTATGAAGCAAGCTGTAGCCTACCTTCGTGTAAGTACAGATGGACAGGACACGAAGTCACAACGGAGCAAAATTGAAGAATACGCTGAAGCAAACGGTTATGAAGTTGAACAGTGGTTCGTCGACGAGGCCTTATCTGGAACTTTGGACGATAGGCCTCAATTGCTTGCCCTGAAAGAGTGGGTTCCGAAAAATGATGGAAAAAGTATTTTGATGGTTGGTCTTGACCGCCTTGCTCGTGACTTCACAATTTACGCCGACTTCTCATCTCTCTTTTTGAGCCATAACGTACACGCCGTTTATTTAAACTGCCCCACCATAGGAGAACCTTCCATTGACACATTACTGCAAAATATTCTCGCGGCATTTGCAGCCTATGAAAAGGATGTTATTAGGGACAGAATGCAACGAGGGAAAAACTACAAATTGAAAAATGGAATAATAGCGGCTGGTGGCCCACCACTGTTCGGTTACAAGTACAGAGTTGAATATTATCCAAACGGCAAAAAGGATAAATTTTATGAAATAAACGAGGAAGAGGCTGAAACTGTAAGACTCATGTTCAGAATGTTACTAAGTGAGAAATGGAAAGTTCAGGGGATAGGTCGTGAACTTACTAGACTACAGGTGCGAACACGTTCTGGTACTACGAGGTGGGCACCATCATCAACCAGAAGCCTTTTGTGTAATACGACTTACATGGGTGAATACAGGTATGGCAAAACCAAAATGTCGGGAGTAGGAAAAAACCGACATGAGATACCAAGAGCTTATGAAGAGCAGTTGGTGGTAAAAGTCCCAGCAATAATCAGTGAAGATGATTTTAATAGGGCACAGGAGATTTTGAAAAGACTAGGTCAAGGTCTGGGTGGGCGTCAGCGGAAGAAAAATAATTTTCTTCTCTCTGGATTAATGCGTTGTGGAAAATGTAATTTTCTGTATTCTGGAGGAGGACATAAGTCTGGAAAAAATATCCATTCGTATTACCGATGTAACTCAATAAATAAATACAATGAAAAAGGAGAACACCATTCGTGTGGCAATGCAACTTTAAAAACAGGAGTAGCTGATGGTGCCGTATGGAATGCACTGGCGGAAATATTAATTGACCCAGACAAAATAAAAAACGGAGTTGACACTGCAAAAAGAGAAAGTGAGATTGAAGGAATGTATGATGACCTTATAACCCTTGTAAATGTCCAAGATAGAATTGAAGAGGAGAAAAAAAGACTTGTCTCAGGCTTCGCGAAAGGCATATTGACTGAGGAAGAGGTAAGGGAATATAGGAAAGATTTAAGTGAAAGGGAAAAGGTTACTAGCGACAAAATGACAGAAATAAATATGCAAGTAAATTCGGCAATGTGGAATTTAGGCGATATTGAGTTTGGTCCAGCGAAAACAAGGAAGGAGGTCGACGGCTATTCTTATGATAAGAAACTGGAATTAGTAAAAACATACGTGTCCGAGGTTAGAGTTCTACCAACAGAACCGACAAAACTTGAAATTGTTTTTAGACTTCCGATTAAACCTGCGAAAACTGTTGTAACACTAGACAACTTGCCCCCAAACCAGGAATAATAATGGTCGATCGAACTAAATTATTATTTGAAGAAAATATATTTAAATAGTCAATATTTATTTCAGGACGTTTTGTACTATTTGTTCTATTTTCTGGATTTCCAAACCAAATGTTGGAAATCTTTAGAGATGAAGGTTTAGTAATAAATATCTGACTACCATTCAAATATAATCTGTATGAATTATTTTCGTCTGAAAAAATTTCAAAGGTATTCCAAGTATTTAAATTAACAGATGTAATAATCGTTGAATTTTGAGTATCTACACAACTCGGAACACTCAGCGGGCAAATTGAAGATGAAATACCTATCGTTGTTGCACTACTTGGCCAAATTTGAAATATTGTATCTCCTTCACGTAAACTTGTAGTTGTTCCGTTTTGAAGCAATTTATTAGAAAATACTATTCCAGCACCATAATTAAGTGGTCCAGAAAACATAAATCTAACATTTATTCTGAAACTATTTTCAGGGATAGTTACGTTCTTTAAATAAATATAAGGAGATGCTGTTCCATTTTGAGAAAAAATATGAAGAAAAGAATTTTGTTGAATATCTACTGTTCCTCCAGAAGGGACATTAACTACCCAATTTGTTGAATTAATGGAAGAAAAATCATCATTCAATATTTCATTTGCTCTTATTGAGCTTGTAAAACTAAAAAATGTTATGATTCCAATAATTACCCCAACAAGAAGCGTGGTGCAGGACTTCATTGTATAGATTTATTTATTAAATAATCGCAAACAAGTGAAAAAGTACAACTTAACCATAGTAATAGTAACATTTAATTCAGAAAAATACATTGAAAAATGTATAGAATCTATATCAAAATCGAATATTAAAAAAATTAACTACAAAATAAAAATAATTGACAATAATTCTAGTGACGGCACTTCAAATATTATTGAAAAAATTAAGAATAATAAAATATTTTATATAAACAACAAAAAAAATTATGGATTTGCTCATGCTGTTAATCAGGGTATATCAGAACAAGAAGGTGATGGTTATGTGTTACTTCTTAATCCGGATACCGTTTTAGAAAAAGAATCGTTGTTAAACTTAATTAAATGTGCAGAGATAAATAATGCAGGAATTTGTGGTGGTACGACAATTGATGATTACGGGAAAGAAAGTGGAAGTTATTTTCGAAAACCAAATCTAATGGTTGGACTCTTTGACTTTACCAATCTTAGAAAATTATGTAAAGACGATAGATGGCATAAATATTTTTACTTTCAAAAAAAAGATAATGGTAAGAAATCATTTCCTGTAGATGTAGTTACTGGAGGTTTTATGTTAATAGACAAAAAAACAATTAATAAAATTGGATTATTTGATGAATCATATTTTATGTATCTTGAAGATGTCGATTATTGTTTAAAAGCATCCAAGGCGGGAATAAAAATATTTCATACAAATATGTCAAAAATTAAACATACTGGTGGAGCAAGTAGTAATAACAAAGACAAGATAAGGCACACATCTTGGTTGAAATCTAGAAAAATATATTTTTTAAAACATTTTGGAATATTAGAAAATATTATTATTCAACCAGTATTTTTATTTGACGATTTATTAATCCTTATTAGAAAAATTATAAAAAATTTTGCAAAATAAGGTAACTCATCAAAATCTAATTTATAATGAAAGCTTAAGGGGTAATTTTATGTCCATCAAAGCAAGTCTCATCAAAAATACCGGTTTTAATCTCGCAGGATACATCTACTTGCTTGTTACCAGCTTTTTTTCCATCTCCATATTACTTGGAAACTTGGGCAGAGATCTGTTTGGTGTCTATCTCTTCCTTGGTTCATTTATTCCCTTAGCGGCCGTTTTTGATTTTGGTATTTCCAATGCCATTGTTCGTCGCCTCTCACTACCAGACATAACCAAGAGTGAAAAAGTTACGGCTTGGAAAACTTCATTTAGTCTCTTTCTTGTCATCAGTATTAGTCTCTCTCTGGTAGTTGGCGGAATTCTGCTCTTTGTCACGAGAACTCTACCCATGTTCAAAATAATTGACCCAATTATTCTTAACTGGACAGTATTGATCTTGGTCATTACTGTTTTTGTTAATCACCTTAACTCTCATTTTTTAAGCCTTCCTCAAGCAGAACAGCGTTTTGATGTTTTTAACTCAAAAACATTACTAGTCGGCACCGGAAACACGCTTCTTTCCGCCATCCTCTCAGCTTTCTTCCCCAATCTCGCCCTAATATTTCTCTTACAATTGGTTTTTCATATTTTTACTAGTATCTACATGACAATCTATTCATATCGTATCTTCCCTGGAAAAAGCTTTCTTCCAGGATACAACGAAGAAGAGGGGAGAGGTCTTGTTGATTTTGGATTAAAAAACTTTGCTGGTACACTTGCCAATCAGGCCGATGTCCAAATTTCCAAGTATGCCTTGGGGTCTTTATCTTCTGCTTCAGCCATTACAGCCTTCTCCATCCCTCAAAATATTGTCCTCAAAGCCGCCGGAGTCATATCGCAAATTGCTCAGGTTGTTTTTCCCCTAAGCTCTTCACTACTCGAAAAAAGCCGTATCGAAAAACTAAAGAAGATGGTTCTTGGCATAGAGGCGCTTACTTTTCTCTGTGGTATCTTGGCTATCACACTCTCATTTACCGTCGGCAGAGAATTTTTACTTTGGTGGCTGAAAGATGAGATAGTTGTTAGTGCCGCCTTCCCCATACTCAAAATTTTGAGCATTCACTTTTTGATCACCGCTCTTACTCCAATTCCGTCAGTACTGGTTCAAAGTATTGGCAAACCCCAGATAACCTCGTTTTTTGCCATCCTCACGGCTGTTGTTGATGGCATAGCCATGTTTATCCTAATTCCACAATTCGGCGTTTTGGGAGCGGCCTATGCCACCTTGCTAAGCTCCATCCTCACTGTACCTCCTTTCCTTATCGTTGCTTGGGTCTTGTTTAACAAGGAGATAAAAAGAACTCTATCTCTTGCCTAAATTAGGTTAGAATATACCTAATGAAAACGAAGGTTGCCGCAGTAATTCTAAACTACAAACATCTCGACGATACCCTCTCTTGTCTTTCGGCTTTGAAGAAAGCAGATCAGGGCAAGGATGTTGTGTACTATGTTGTCGATAACTCACCCACCAAAGAAACTGCTAAAGTTTTCAAAACATCATATCCCAAAGTCGTTTACATCAGCTCTCCTACAAACCCCGGGTTTGCCGGAGGTAATAATCTCGCCATCAGGCAAATACTGGAAAAAAATTTTACTCACGTCCTCATTATTAATCCAGACGTTACCGTCGGAAAACGTTTTTTTACTCCACTTCTAAAACATTTTGAAGATAATAAAGTTGCTATTGTTGCTCCCGCCATCTCTCATACCCAGAAAAATATTAAAATGTTTGGTCTCGAAGGTAAGGTGAACTGGGATCTGGCCAAACCAGAACATCGAAACATAAAACATCTAAGATCAAAAAAACCAATCAACTGCGAATTTGTTACTTTTGCCTGTGTCTTAATTAGTACGGACAACTTCAGAAAAGTCGGCCTGCTGGATGAAGGCTACTTTATGTACCTTGAGGATGTTGATTACTGTCTCACCACCAAGAAAGATGGTTACAAAATAATTCTTGATCCATCAGTTCTTATTTCCCACGAAACTTCTTCCTCATTCAAGCATCCCACCCAAAAACTAAAAATCAGTTTCAAAAGCCACCTTCGCTTTATCCACAAGTGGCTTAGTCCACTTAAGAGAATCAGACCATTAATCTATATTTTTCTCCTTTATCCCTACCTCTACTTTTTGTGGACATATCATGAATACAAGTATCGACAAAAATAGATTACCCCAAATTGCGAAAATAATCGTACTTGGTTTGTTGGTGGTTATCACTGCCAGTATTGTCAACCGAATATTTTCTTCACCCTTTGATTTTGATGAATCAGCTAACTTGATCTTGTCAAAAGTTCTTCAGCAAACCGGTAGTTACTCAAGCTACGAAACTGTCTTAGATCCCATCATCACTACCGGCCCCACAGTCATATTTCCAGTCACCTTTGCTTTATCATTTAACAACGTCTTCGTTCCCAGACTTGTAATTTTGGTTTATTCACTACTTCTGATCTACATTATTTTTTCAAAGATATTACAAAAAACATCTGCCAAAGCACTTTTCCTTTTTTTACTCTGTCTTACCCCTTATTACTTCTATTTTTCATCACATGTTCTTGGTGAGGTTCCAGCGCTATTTCTCTCTCTCACTGGGCTGTACTTTTTGCATAACAAGAAATATTTTCTCTCTGGGCTGTTTTTAGTTTTATCCATTATTACCAAAAATATATTTCTCATATCACTAGCGCCAGCAATCTATCTTCTCTATACCCAAAGAAACGAATTATCACGCCAAAATCTTATTCGTTTTGTTATTCCCATCATTTTAATTATCGGCTCGTGGGAAATTTACAAATTGGAAACTCTAAACTTTTCTCTTCGAAGTTACTACGACAATTTCTATCAACTGATGCGCTACAACAAAAGTCTTACCAAGGCCCACCCCGAGTACTTCCTCGACAGACTTGATATGCTAGGCGGAACCTTTGGTGTCAATGGACTGTTAATTTTATTTATCATGCCGGTACTATCCATTTACTCATTTATTAAGAACAAAAACTATCTAATAAAATCGATTGCTTTATTTGTTTTGGTATATCTTCTCTATTATTTTGCCCTTGGCTCTACCTCTTGGTACAGACATTTTTTTCCTATATTCATGTTATTTATCATCCTTCTTTCCGACATGGCCAGCCTTATTCGATTATCAAAATACTCGCTTATTCCCATCATTATTTATTTCCTCACCTGCCTTATCTTTTCCACCAACAACGCGAGATATCTTTCAAAACAAAATCTACTCCCTCTATACGACCAAACAGGGAACAAATATCTAGAAAGAGCAGATCTTCTAGATCAGCAGCTTGCGGCTGCAACATATATTTCCTCACTCGAGCAAAAAGAAAGGGTTGCCGGAATCGGCTGGTACAACGCACCTGAAATATCGTTCCTGGCAAATAGACAAATACTGAAGACTCCCACAGACAAAGATGTGTCATATTTAATTAGTCACCCGTTTGGCTATGACTTTGATGACGCCATTACAAACTATCCTGACAAAGAGACAGTTATAGACACACCACTATATAAAATCTATAAAAAAAATGACTAACAATATCAATCGTTTTTCCAAGCTCGATGGTCTTCGTGGTTTACTAGCTCTCATTGTTTGTCTCAATCATTCCTTTATGGTGGTAACAATACCCACTTTTGCCAATGTCTGGCAACAAAACCCATTAATCTTCAATGGCCTTCAAAGTAAAATACAACAACTCTTAATGCTCCTTGGAAATGGGGGGGCAGCTGTCACCCTCTTTTTTCTTCTATCAGGTCTGGTTCTTGGTCAATCACTTTCCCGTATAAACATAAATCTAAAAGGCATTTTTGGTTTTCTAGTAAAAAGAATCATTCGCCTTTATCCTGTTTATCTGGTAATTGTCTTTCTCACAGCTCTTTATATGAAGTTTGGTTTTGTATATGAGACCTTTCCTTACTCATCCGCCTGGTTCAACTGGTGGATGAATTTCCAAATGACCTTTAAAGAATTTTTCCTAAACTTTTTCTTCATTCATACCTATCTTGGGGGAGTAACCTGGACTTTAAGGGTTATCCTTATTATGTCTTTTATCTTCCCAGTGTTTTTCTTAATAAACAAGAAAACTACCTGGTGGATAGATATCCTTATCACCGTACTTTTGGTTTACTTAAGTTTTACCCTATTAAACATCGATGGTTTCCGAGATCTCCGTTATACATATATGTTTTATCTCGGTTTGATAATCCCGAAGTTTAAAGATCTGTTCTCAAAGATCCCCAACAACTTTATTGTCGTCAGTCTACCTTTCCTGATTTTGCTTCTTTTGGGTTTCCGCTACCTCACCAATGAATACAAAGGGGGAGTAATCGAAAGCCTTGTGTCTTTCTTGATCATTGGCCTTGCTGCCTACGGGAGCAAAGTCACTGTTCTCGATATATTGGAAGGAAAAATACTTCACTTCTTTGGCAAAATATCCTACAGTCTCTATCTCATTCATTTTTCAGTTCTCTATGTTTTGGGCAGACTCATGTTCCAAAATTTTCCCCAACTTCCATACCAAGATCAATATCTTTCCATTCATATTATTCTGTTTGTTCTCTCAACTGTAACTGCGACAGGTATTTCTTATCTGGTTTATAAATTTGTCGAGATGCCATCCCAGACTCTAGCCAAAGCCGTTGGCGCAAAACTTTCTGAAGAATGAAACTAACAGTTGTCATCATTTCCAAATCAGAAAAAATAAACCAGCTAGTACTTGGCTCAATTAATTTTGCCGATGAAATTATTATTGTCGTTGACAGCCCGATAAAGAGTCATAAAAAAACAGACAAAATTAAAATCTATTACCGTCCTCTAGAAAATGACTTCGCCTCCCAAAGGAACTTTGCCCTAAAAAATGCTCACGGCGACTGGGTTCTCTTTGTTGATGACGATGAATATGTTGGTACTGAGCTACAAAGGGAAATTAAAAAAGAAATATCTCAAACAAAGTACTCTGGATTTTTATTAAAAAGAATTGATGTCTGTTTCCATCAGAGACTACTTCACGGTGAGACAGGTAATACTAAGCTTCTCCGACTGGCCAAGAGGAACTCAGGAAAATTTGAAAGGCCAGTTCATGAAAACTGGAAGATTAATGGTAGGGTAGGGGAGCTTCACTCGCCTCTTTACCATATTAAAGACAGCTTTATCAGTAGTTTCATCAGCCGGATGATCCAGTACTCAGATATCGATGCTCCAATTCTGACAAAAGAAAAAAAACCCTTTTCATTCTGGCGGCTTTTTCTTAATCCCAAAGGTAAATTTATCCTAAACTATCTACTCAAGCTTGGCTTTCTCGATGGTACTGTCGGCCTCTTTTCCGCTTACCTTATGAGTGTGCAGTCGTTAACCGTACGTATCTTTCAATGGACAAAAAGAAACTAACTCTTATTTTTGTTTGGATACCCATAATTCTTCTTGGTGTCATCAATCTTCTCACAGTATTTACTCCAGAAATTGGATTTGATGCACTTTGGTATCACCTAACCCTTCCTAAACTTTGGCTATTTAAACAGCAATGGTTCTTTGATGGCGGCTTGCTGTACTACTCAGCCATGCCACGTCTCACCGAAACCATCTTTATCCCTCTAATTAAACTCACAGATTTCATTGGTCCCAAGTTAGTCCAGTATTTATCGGGAATTGGCATAAGTATATTTATCTGGAAAATACTTACTAAACAAAATATCTCAACCACCCTCAAATCTCTTGGAGTCTCTTTGTTTTACTGTACCTGGCTGGTTAGCTGGCAGTCTGGAAGTGCTTATATTGATCTCTTTAGAACACTCCTCGAAACCATCGCACTTTTCTATTTCACTTCTGGTTCTTGGAAAAAAGGCGGTCTATTTCTTGGTCTGGCCGTTGGCACCAAGTGGTTTGCCATTGGATCTGTCTTTATTTATTCATTTGTCTTTGGTTTTCCATTAATGATTATTTCATTCTTGTTATCTCTACCTTGGTTTATTATCTCTTTCGTTTATACTAGCAATCCAATTTATCCTATTTTTAGCCCTGTTCTTAATCAGTCCTTTCTTCCGCTTGGTACTATCATTAAAAATATCTTCTTACTTCCCCTAACCATCACTTTTCCAAGTGATGACTTTATTTCACCAATGGTTGGAATTCTTGTTGTGCTTTCAACTCTTGCCATATTTAGTCGCCATAAAATAATTCGAAAAGTTTCACTAATAGGTCTTATGGGAGCTATATTTAGTGTTGTTATCAATCCCCCATCAAGTAGATTTTTTCTTCCCTTTCTTCCAGCTCTTGTTATCGCTAGTGTATACGTCGTTAGTTTGTTAAAAAATTCATTTCAAAAATTCTTCATCTTTCTAGTGATCATTTCTTCACATCTAATACTGGGACTGAGAATGATCGCCATCGACAAATATTTCCCCTTTCTCCTTGGCAGAGAAACTCAGACGGAGTTTCTCACCAGACATTCGGATCGTTTGCCAGATACATTTATCGACTCAGATAACTTTGTTCGTGACCATATATCACCAGGAAGTAAAATACTGATAGACAAGCTTCACAATCTTTACTACTTCCCTTACAATTTCGACCATACTTCCTGGGTAAAAGACCATGGTGATTATGACTACTTCATAACAAAAGGTGCCAAACCATCAGAAATAAAAGGGGATTTACTTCATACTAATAGTCTGGGTATCCAGATATACAAGCTAACCAAATGATCTATCCACTTCTTCTCCTTACCATCTATATCTGGCCATTTGGTCAACTTTTGTCTTTTTCTTTTCCCAATCTCCCCTTTACTCTATATCTTCTTGATCTGGCTGTCTTTCTGGTATTTATTTCTCTGATAATCTCTTCAAAAAGAAAACAAATATTTTCCAATCCCATTACCAAACCTCTCATAATTTTTTTGACGGCAGCTATAATGTCCTTACTTGTTAATCTTCAACAGGGGATATCCTCTGATCTTCCGACATCGGCCTTCTATCTTTTAAGACTCATTGTTTATCCATCCTTATTTTTTGCCGGAAATTACATTGGTTTTTCTCGTCTCAGAAAACCCTTATTAATCTCTCTTGGTATTTTTTCTCTTCTTTGTCTTCTCCAGTATCTCTTTTTCCCCGACATGCGCTATCTAAAAAATCTTGGCTTTGACGATCACTATTTTCGTCTGATCGGTCCATTCTACGACCCAAACTTTACCGGTGCTATTTTAGCGGGAGTTGCTTTGTACTTTATCAGCCAAAGTCAACATCCTTTATCAGTTCCTTTGGTTGGTCTTTTGGCTCTCACTTTTTCCAGGGCATCGTACCTTTCATTTTTAACTGGCACCATTTTTCTACTTATCTCCAAAAAGAAAATCAAGTATTTTCTTTTGGTTGGTTTACTCTCAGTTGTTATTTATCTAATTCCCAAACCATCAGGGGAAGGGGTTAATCTGCTGCGTACATTTTCCATTTTTTCTCGTATCGACAGCTGGCAGCAAGGACTATCTTTATTTGCAGAAAGGCCTATCATTGGCTGGGGGTACAACACTCTAAGAAATATTGATGGTTCCCGTTTTCAAATAGATAACAGCTTTATCTATATTTTGGCTACCACAGGTATCGCTGGCTTTCTCTCATTTATTTATCTTGTTCAAAAAATACTCGTTAATACCAAAAACAAGGGTTTTAAACTCCTCTTTATCTCTCTTCTCATCCATAGTCTCTTCAACAATACTCTCTTTTATATCTGGATATTAGCATTAGCAATGATAACTTTGGGGCTCGGCCAAGAGAAAACTAAGGAGTATAAATCAACCTAAAAGATTTTTCAGCCGTATTTCCTGCTTTATCTGAGGCTACTACATTAATTATGTTCTCTCCTCCTGAAAGCATAAAACGATGCAAGAAAGCTCCATCACGATCAACCTGAACGAAAGAACTGTTGATTAATACTTGGCAATTATCTTTGTCTACCTCACCTTTGATATCAATCACCTGGTTAGTTTTCCCAAAGTACTCACTACCATCTTTAGGTGAGGTTATAGTAAGGAGAACTGGTTTGTTATCATAATCAACCATAGTAACTACCGACACACTCTCATTCCCTTTTTCATCCTTGGCTTTTAACTGTATCTTATTTTGGCCAAAAACAAGTGTTGTATCGAAAGTAAAAACTCCCGTTTCGTCAGCCTTATTTATTTTATTAGTCTGATCGTTTAGTATCAGTTCAACGTTTGCTCCTGCCTCTGTATATCCCTCAATAAAGATATGGGCACTATTAGTCGCATATGGCAAAGCAGAAATTACAGGGGACTGAGGAGGAATGATATCCACATCAGTATTCACCCTCTGGCCACCACCTCCCGCCACTAAATTCATAAATAGAGGAATTCCCCACTTAAACATTACGATTACAAAGACTACTGATAGGAGCATGTAAAACCTCGATCTATTATTATTTTGAGATTGTTTGTATCTTCCTGCCATATTAATCTTTAGTATAATCCATCCTAGATATTATGCGGGTATAGTTCACCGGTAGAATGCTTCCTTCCCAAGGAAGAGAAGTGGGTCCGATTCCCATTACCCGCTCACTTTAAAAGTTTCTGCCCTTGGGTAGAGACTTTTAAAATAATCGCGGCAAAGAATCGGACAGGCGGAGCCAAGCTCGTAACGATCTTGGCGAGCCAGGTCTTGAGGAAATCTTAGCAAAGATTTACCGAATGCGATTCCCATTACCCGCTCCGAAGGTGACAGAAATAAACACAAATGTATAAAAAACAGCTGTCTTCAATAGAAATTAGTTTCTATAGCCTGCTTAAAAACAATTCAAATTTTGATTTCGTTCTGTTTCCGGAAAAAATCGAAAATGAGGTAGGTTACTTTCCATTACTTGAATCTGGGAATTTACTAGGTAAAGATAAAAAGTATTATGTTTTAGCCATGCAAGCTATTGCTAAATTTCACCATTTCATAAAAACCCAACCACTTCCCTTTGTTGAAATTGACGAGGATTATTATGCTCGATCTCTAAAAAATACTCTTGATTATGCTGTTGACCAGAATGTTGAATTGCCCACGAAACAGATAAACGAGCTTCAAGATTCATTTAAACTAATTGGAGACAAATTTCAACTGATTCATGACGACTTCTTACCCCAAAATGTAGTTGTTGATCATGATGAGGTCAAAATTATCGACTGGGAAGACATGAAATATGGTTTTGCCGAGCATGATATTGGCAGATTCCTGGGAGACTTAGATGCAAAAAATCCCCAGTGGGACAAAAAATATTATCCCCAACAGTGGCATGACTCACTTATTGATACTTATGTACAAAACAGACAAAGATTAGATCCAAGCTACGATGTTGACATAGGCAAACAACAAATTCTCCTTGGAGAAATGTGGAACTATTTAGGACCAATTGAGATGTGCTTAAATAGGGGAGAGATAAACTCAAACTGGTTTTTAGCAAATATAAAAGCACTAGAAAACAGTTGACAGTTTTCCATCGAGCCTACTTACTTTTTTTGGAGTGAGTAAATTTGTAAATAGAAATACCCACAAGAATCACCACTTCCAAACTGGCAGAAACGATGGGGTCGAGCATTGTGGTAAATAATACTAACATCGCGACAACTCTCGCAAATACCGATTCCTGTTTACAGTTCATAAATTTACGGTAGTCTTCTGGACATATTTTTTCAGGAAAAAACCTCGCAACTTTGCCGTAAAATATAAATATGTCCGAAGTATTTATGGAGGTGCCTTCAATAATCACAGAAAAGACCACCGAGATACCTTCCGTGCCCATTACGTATGTACGAACTGATGACCCTAGTGCAGCAGAATTCAAGCAATGTCGAGCCCCTCTAATAATTTTTGGAGACGAGAGTAATAAGCCGTATACTGATGAACAGATTATAGAAATGGTGCGCGATCAAAAAGAAGCAGAACAGTGGTTTACGTTTAAAGATTGGCGTAAAAAAGGAGCTCCTCAAGAGCAGATTGAGTTTATGATTAGTAGCCAGCAGGTGACACTATACAACTTTAACGAAAAAACTCTAACAGATGAACATCTGCAAAAAGCACAGGCAGTTTTCCAGGAAATGGCCTCGCGTTTTCCTCAAGCAATGAATCAAATCCGCTGGATCATGATTGATAATGAACAGTTACCAAGTACATTTGAGGATCCAGAAAAATATCCCACAAACGGTATGGCATATAAAAAATGGAAAGCTTTTCAGTTCTATCCGAGAGGTACTGAACTTTTTCCGTATCGTATACCAACGGTTTCCAATTTTGAAGGCGTGTTCTCTCACGAACTTACTCATCTGATTCAAAATGAATTTGAAAATGAATGGGCAGAAAAATTTAACTGGGAATACTGTAGCGATCATGAAGACGACTGGGAACTTCGAACGTCCCC
>DATIKJ010000044.1:0-12275 GCA_035477615.1 Spirochaetia bacterium
GGAGAAAGATTCGGATGGTTTGATGGATGTTTTTTTGGCACCACCACGAGGGGTTTTTAAAAAGGGAGTAGCTTCAACTAAGGTATTCCATTCGTGGCAAGCAGGGCACTGGCCAGCCCACTTGGCAAACTCGTTGCCACAGCTGTTGCAGAAAAAGACGGTGGTTGATTTTGACATTCTATTTTTAATATACACGATTATATGGACACCTGTATGGGGTATATTGGTAAATATTTGAAGCTGAAAAAAGTATGGGATATTGTGAAAATCGGCTATAGGTTGATATGCTTGACAGAGTGTGATATATTTTCTGTAGATCTCGGTAAATTTAAAAAAACTAATGAAAAATCTGCTCAATAAGTTAGTAAATTCACGTAAAAGAACGGTTCGCGGAAACCGAAGTTTTGGCCGTCGGGCTGTAGCATTTCAGATTGAGAAGATGGGGAAGATGGGACAGCAGCTCGTAGTGGCTAGCCGCTAAAGACTGAGAGTTACCTTAAAATTTTGAATCTTTTCTAGGCAAGAAAAAAGCAATATCACCGTAGCCTAACTCGAATGACATTGCTTTTTTGCAGTGGTTAATGAAAGGACAGTTTCCATCAACCACCTACAGATTAACACTACGAAAAATTACTGTCAACTAGAACAAAAGGCCTCAGAGTTGGGAGTGATGATGAGTTGGGCAGGCACATCATCACCCCAGTTGTGAGGCTTTTTGGAAGCATGCAGAAACATATTTTTGAAGGAGGAATGGCATGAAGTATGAGTATCTATCTTTTATGACGGATGATAGGGAAATATCTGGTGTGTGTGGTGGTGATGAAATGACGAGAGAAATCACTCATGGAAAGATGAACTTTAATGTCTTGATTGCTCTTGGTAATCTTGGATGGAAAATGGCTGGTGTAATAGCTCTGCACTTTTTCCCTGAAACGAATGGTGCTTTTTATTTTGTGCGAGAAGTGAGTTAGTTGATGCCCCGGTTTTATTAGCCGGGGATTTTTAAGCAATATTAATCTTGAGGAGGATAGAAATGAATTGGGAATATTTTGTAGCGAACATTAGTGTTCACAATGGAAGCTGTATATCCGTGACGAAAGATAAATTGAGTCCGTTAAAGTATGACGAATACGTTATTGGAAAAGATGAACAAGACGTTCTGACCTTTTTGGGTGATCGCGGATGGGAGTTAGTCAATATATTTCAGGGTCATATATGGTTTGATAATGATAAGAAGATGGCGAAGTGTTTCTACTTCAAGCGTCCGAAATGATAGAAAGCTGCCCTCCATAATGGGGGGCTATTTTTATACCTACTTATCTTTGGTTTGGTAGCGATTATTGAGAAGATGAACAATCAAATAGATAAGGGGAGAAAGAAAAAGGAGAATGAAGCCGGCAAATTCGAGATACTGGGGGAGATATATAAGAATGATATTGGAGCTACCTTTGGGTAAGACCCAGGCGTTGTGCCAGAGGTTGGTATCGGTGTGAGCTAACTGAGGCAGGAAAGGAGAGACTACAGGAGCAAGAATAGTAATGAGCCATGGAGGAAGGGATAGATCTTTGGAGGACACTTGTATAGCCTTCCAAGAAGATGATTTGGTTTGGTAGAGATTAAGAACTGCAGAGTCATTGTTTTTGACTGCCGCCGTATAAAGAAAGATGTAGGGATGAGTAGAACTGGTGATGGTGGCGGTTGATTGGGGAAGATTTTGAGAGGTGATTTGAATATTTTGGATAAACTGAAGAGGAAGAGGACGAATGGAAATGGATTTTATTAAATTGGAGGTAATACGAGAACCAAAAGACTGGTTTTCTATATGAAGAGTGTAGCCTGGAGATTCGCTTTGATTTATTTGCGGCTGGATAATGGATTGAGTATTATTTGTTTTAATCAGACGTTCTTTGATATCACAACGTCTGGATGAGTGATTTTCTAAACAGATGGTAGTAGCTAAACCTTTTTGAAAACGGTAATCAAAGGAGAGTAAGTAGTTTATGGAATGAGGAAGGTGGCGAAGGTTGAGAGAGTCACACTCAGTGGCGTTTTGGCTTTGATAAAGGAAGCCGTCTTTGGTAACTTGTTTGACGGTGTTGCCATCGTTCCATTGATCGCAGTTTAAGTTTTCGGGTAGTAGGCTATTTTCGAGTGGTGTTTCTGTTTGATCATACTGAGTGTTGGTTTGAGGTAGAGAGACTTGGATAGTGGTAACAGTGTTTTTGAGAACAATATTTTTGGCGGGAATGGAAGGAAGTTTGGCAGTCGAAGAATAAATTTGAGGAAGAACGGCCACTTCAATATTGTCGTAGTTTATTTCTCTAACTGATTTGGTTTCACTCGCTTCGAGGATGAGATTTACCATCTGGAAACTACCAGTGGAAGGTGCAAAAAGACGTGCTCTGGTTGACTTTTCTTGGGGCTCTAATGGCTGGGGGAGATTGATGGCGTTTAGGTCTTTACCGGAGATATTAGCACTACCGGGAGTAAGAGTGGGAGAAGAATAGGTGAAAGAAAGTGAGAGAAGATTGCCCTGCGGAGTATATGGAAGCGGTGAGGAAAGACAACCAACAACGTCGGTGCCGATTAAAGTGACACCTGTCGGGGTAGAAAGTTTTTCGACTTTGTGGTTGGGTTTTATGACATAACATTGGCTAGGATCAGTTTGACTAAGTTTGTCGGTAAGATCATATAGCCCGGTTTCGGAACTATTGTAAAGAGAGACAGTGAAAGCCTTTTGGGTGGGAAGATAGGTGGTTGTGAGGGGATAGAAATCGGTGAAGTTGTCTAGCTCGGCAGGGAGCTGGAGCTCGAAGTAGTCTTTGTCTAGCTGGAGAATAAAACCAGTGCCGGAGGAACTGGGAATGGAGAGGGTGAGAGGAGTAACAGAGAGATCAATTTGGTTGTTATCTAAGAAAATGGTAGGAATGAGAGGGGTAAGACGGAGATCAAGGTTGTTACCGATTTTGCGATACTCGATTCGTACTGGTAATAGAGTTTCGGTGTCTGTTAGAGAAGGAAGAATTAGAGTGTCACCTTCTTTGCCGGTAGTGTTTTGGGTGATACTCAGGAAGCCACCTTTTCTGGTCCAGTCTGTATTGGGGCGGAGAGAAAGAGAGTCGAAGGGACGAATAGTATTGAGCGGATTTTGAACGGACAAGAAATTTTCGATTTTGTCTTTATGACTAACTTTGTATAGTGAGATTTGGTCACCAAATTTTTTGTCGGTAGAATATTTGCTGGAGCTGGTAACAAATTTTTTGAGAGTTAAAAGACCTGAGTCAGTGGCGTTTTCGGGGAGGGTGATGTATTCGTCTATAAGGAGCCAACTAATGTTGTATTTGTCTAAAACATATTCAAAATCATTTTGATTTTCGCCATAAAGGGCAAGACTCATTTCTTCGTAGTATCTTTCGCTATTTTTGTCCCAAGCATCAAAAGCTCTGTCCATCAAAGGCTGGCGCAGACCGTACCAGAGGAAACCGGAACCACGATAGCCCCAGTCGTAACTTCCCCAACCCCAGTGACTAAACTGGGGAAAATTGCCTATTCTTTCTGATGGATTTTGCGTGCGCATGTAGGAAAATAGCTCAAAATATTCTGATGGAATTTGGGTGCGCATGGCAGGACTAATGAGGTTACCAGAAAATGCAGGGGACATAAAAATGATGAGAGAAAAGGCGACGGTAAAAAGAGTGAGGTAGTAGGTGAGACGGCTGTGCAGGAAAGTGAAAAGGTCCAGTAAAAAGATGGTGCCAATGGCGAAGAAAAAAGAATAGGCAAGTGACAGAGGAATAGAAAACTTGGTGAAAGGGGAACGAAAGAGTTCACCAACAAGAGGGATCTGATTATTGATTAGGAGTCCGCCACCCAGAAGGAAAAAGAGACAGAGTCCGAGAAGAGCTACAAAAGAATGTGTCCAGGAAAATTTCTTTTTGAAGGAGTAGTAAAGTCCGGTGAGAACTAGAATAAAAGAGAGGAAGCCGATGAGATTAATGATGGAAATATCCAGATGACTGCGCCAGACAGAGAGGAGATAGGTGTATTTGTTGTCTTGCCCGAGATCTAAGTAATTAAAAAGATATCCCTTCATTAAAGCAGTGTCTTTGAGAGTAGCAAACTGGAGATTTCTGGCATAAGTTTCGGGAGAGGAAAGCAAATTATTTCTAGCTTCCTCGGGAATGTGGCCGTTGGTAATGACAAAAAAAGCGACGGGAAGGAGCCAGAAAAGATGAGGAATGATAAGACTAAATAGGGAAAGAATAGTGGTTTTGAGGTGAGCGACTTTGTGTTTTTGCTGTCTTAAAAACTCAATTAAAAAAGGCAGGAGGGCGACAAAAAAGACGACAAAAATAGTTTCGACATAAAAGGCGGGAGCGGAGAGAAAAGAGATTAGAAAAAGAACAAGGAGATTTTTTTTGGACGGATGAGTGAGATAGGTGATGATGAAAAAGAGAAGCCAGGGAAGAGCCCCGTAGAACCAAGTAAAAGTTTCAAAAGGAACGAAGAAAGTTTGGAGAGTGTTGAGATTTAAAAGATAGTAGAGGGCGCCGAGGAAAGAGGCAAACTGGATGGTGCGGGAGTCGAGCTTGCCTTTGAAAAGATGATTGTAGAAGAGGAAATAAATGCCCAATGGGCCAAGGACGAGAGGAAGAAAGGAAGTAATGTAGCGGACGAAACTGGGATCGATTTTGAAAGCGAGCAGGAGCCAGACAAAGAGAACACGGGGGAGGTCGGCGGCGTGAGCCATGCCACCCAGGAGGCCGGGTCCGCGGTATTCCTGCCAGACAGAGAAAAGAGATCGGCGAATATTTTCGGCGATGTCGAACTCTGGGTTGAGGTTGTCCCAGCCGATGAGGTAAGTGCCTGGCTCGTAGTTTAAAAAAATGAGCAGTCCGGTGACGAGAATGAGGACAAAGACAGGCCAGAGATTGCGGACGAGTTTGCCTAGATGGCGTAGCTCTCTTAGGGGAAAGCGGTGTTTTGCTTTAGTAATATTCTTGGCCACAAGTTAGTTTAACAAAATATTGTGAGTACGGTATGAACGTGTCGGACAAGAAATTAATTTCTTTTTAGATATTTCGCTAGCTGGATATATCTGTCATTGTCCCAGAGTTTTAGTGATTCTTCTGGCGTCATTTCGGCGATTGTTTCATCAAATCCGTCTGGAATAAAGAGAGAGTCAACCATGTTTCCGTTATCTCCTCGAGGGGAGTCTAAAAGAGTTCCGTAGGTATTAGTGACAAAACAAACAGGTTCTTTACCTGGCTCACAGTAACCCAAAGCGTCAATAAAATGTGCTTTTCTGTTTGTTTCGTCCTTAAAAAGTTTTACAAATTTATCGGCTATGAACCACTTGTTTATGAACTTTACAAATGGTCCGGGGAATCCATTTAATGAATCAATACTCATGCCAAAATCTCCTTTAATGACGGTCTTTTTTGTTTCTTCAGCGGCATATTTTACTGAATATTTAGCGACTTCTTCGGTGTTGGAGGACTGAATTTCCGGTGTATCGATGGCTAACTGTTCGACATTGAACCCGTGTTTTTCTAGGGCATATTTTGCTACTTGAACTTTTTTAGGATTTCCGGTGACTAAGAAAATAGTGTTTTCCATACAATAGATTGTACTTCTTTGTATATTTGCGAGGAGTGGTGGATGATAAAATTAGTTCAAATGAGCCAAAGCTACTATACGGGAGAAACAATTTTTTCTGCGGGTGGAGTTTTGCTGAATGATTTGAATCAAAGGATTTATTTGATATATAAAAAGGAGAGTGATGAATGGCTATTACCTAAGGGGCATATTGATGAAGGTGAAACGATTGAGGAAACAGCAAAAAGAGAAATATTTGAGGAAACTGGCTATCATTCGGAGATAAAAAAACTGTTGTCAGTACAGGTGAGACCAGACGTAAAAGAACCAAATAGAAACAAAATCATCTTTTGGTTTATGGCAATTTTGAATGATGAAATCCAGGCGATTGATACTCAGATGGAAGACGAAGATTTTGCTGGAAAGTGGTTTACCAAAGAAGAAGCCATCGGTAAGTTGAAATGGGAAGAAGACAAAAAATTAGTAGAGTGTTGTTTTAATAAATAAATTGGTGTTGTAAGGTAGCTATTATTTGTATCTATCAGGTAAAATATGCTTCTATGTCTGATATTTATGGAGATTGGTATGGTTTCGATTTTGGAACTAGTAATACCGTGATTTCGATACTCAAAAATGGGGAGGCGTTTTCGTTGCCTATCAATGAAAATAACGAAGACAGTGAAATATTTCAGTCGGCCATTTGTTATTTTGAAGGTAAGCAGTATTTTGGTATTGAGGCAATTGAAAAATATTTGAAAGAGATAATTAACGAGGAGGATAAATCAAAAAATTCAGACGTAAGATTAATTAGATCCTTTAAGTCTTTGTTGGGAAGAAATACTGAGATTAAGACAAGTATTGATGGAAAGATATACACCATTGGCGACATAGTAGCTTCATATTTTACTGAGGTAAAAATGAGGGCGGATAAAATAGTTGGAAAGGATATTAAGAAAATAATAGTAGGACGTCCAGTAAAATTTGTAGGTCAAGAGAATAATAATGGGAATATTGCCCAGGAGATAATAGAAGAATGTTTAATAAAAGCTGGTTTTGATACAGTGTCGTTTGAGTATGAGCCAGTTGCTGCAGCAAGGAGATATGCGAATGTGGCCAAAGGAAAGGTTCTAGTGTTTGATTTTGGAGGAGGTACTTTAGATGTGGCTTTGGTAGATTTGGATACGAATCATCTATTGGCTTTTGAGGGCGAGTCGGCTGGAGGGGATCTAATTGATTACATGATTTACGACACATATTTTTCTAAATATTTTGGACGAGACTTGAAGTATAGAAAAGCAGAGCTGTCTTATCCAGTTTGGGCGGTGGAAAAAGTTTTTGATTGGTCAGAAATTATTGGTTTGAGAAATAATGATTTTTATACGTTTCTTGCTTCATTAAGAAACAGATCTTCTTCAGATGAGACAGTAAAATTTATTGATTATTTTATTAAACACAATCTGACGTATTCTTTTAGAAAGAATGTGATTCAGGCGAAAGTCTGTTTGTCTGATAGTGACCATGCTGATTTTTGCTTTGTTTGTCCGACAAAGAAAATTGAGGATCGTATTGACAGGAAAGATTTTGAAGACGGGTTGGTTGAGTACGCGGAAATAGTCGAAATCGTATTGGATAAGGTGCTTAGTAAGTCTGGACTCGCAAAGAGTACGATCGATAAGGTGGTGATGACAGGCGGTTCAAGTCTGATTCCTTTTTTTCAAAATTTGTTGGCTAATGAATTTGGTAAAGATAAGGTTATGCTATTTGAGCCTTTTACAAGTGTTTCAAAAGGTTTGGTGTTAATGGGATTGAGTGAGGGAAATTTCTCGAGATAAATTTGTGCCGATGAGAGTTTTGTTGTCAGTATTGATGGTGTATTTTATGCCAAGTTTATTGAACTTCTGAAAAGGAATATCAGAGATTTTTTTTAGAGGACTCAACAAGAGATTACTAGTAGGACAAATTTCCAGAATTATATTTTTATCGGCAATTTTATTTAGTAGTCGGTTTTGGTATGTTTCGATTTCTTTTTGCTTATCAGTATTGATTAAAGATGGATTTAGCCAGAGGATGGTTCCATGGCTTATTCTGTTAATTTTATGATTTAAAAGCTGGTCGATGAAACTTAGTCTTGGGAAGATGGTGTCTTTGTCGGAGTATTCTCCGGCATGAATAGTAATAATATATTTTTTGAGGTGCTCATCATTTGAGTTATATTTTTCAATAAGATTCAGTAAAGAGAAAAACATATGGGAATCAATGCATATTTCTGGACCAGAGAAGTCAAAACCAATAACTCTATTTGCAATTTTTTTATTTGTGTCGAGATATGCTAACAGTTCGGTAAGAGATGAAATGTTCACGTTGGTAAACTTACCCTTTTGATCGTGGATGAGGGTAAGTATCAATCTCGCTTTTTTTGACGTATTAAATTCGTTTTCAGCGTTGTTAAATCCTTCAATCATGGCAGAAAGTCGATCAACCGTACCTGATAGTTTCAACTTTGGACCGGCTCTCAGATCAAAAGAAGAGACTCCTTCGAGAATGTAGTTTTTGCAGATATCATAGGCACCCGATGAATATAGTTGATACTGCTCTTCGGGGATAGCACTTTGGGTAAGAAGCTGCACTTTTTGATAGCTATCAAAAAATTGTTTGAAGTTTTTTTCCCAATTTAAGGTGAATTGAGGCAGAAAATTAGACACAGGAATACCCTGATGGGGGAAAAGGAAGTCTATTCGATTTTGGAGGTACTGCCTGGAGAGACTTCCTGAGTAATGGCAATGGCCGTCTGCTTGGGATGACATTGTTGACATATGGTAAATAGTATTATAATATATGCACATTGAATGTGTATATATGACATGTGAATTTGGAGACTATCTATGTACCCAAAATGAGCTTGTTGAAAACAGGTTAGGGATAAGGCCTAGAATCATTGTTGAGGGGCCTCAAGGATCAGGAAAGACTTCTCTAGTTTCATATTTAGGTACAAATCTAGGTTATTTTTCAACAAGAGGTTTCCCTTCTAGTGAATTCATATTGAATGCTCAGAATCAGGCAGAAATATGTGTGAAATCGATTTCTCAAGTTTCCTGCCAATTTGAGGCCGAAGGAGCAGTATTTGACAGATCACCAATAAGCCAGTTTGCCTGGATGGCCAAACACGGAAGCGATTTTGATGAAGTGTATTCGTGTACAAAGGCAGTATTGTCTAAACTAGCGATTAGCGGTCCATTAATTCTATTGTTTGTAGATTCTGACGTTGATGCTTGTACCCAAAGACAAGATATGTCTGATGTTTTTGCAATAAGTAAAGATAAATTGGAAAAAGAAGTAGAGATATATAAAAAGTTTTGTGAAAGGTTATTGGCTGATTCAATTCCTGGTGTAATTTGTCGTGAAATTAAAAACACAATTGATAAGCCTCAAGAAGAGTTCTTAAATGACGGATTGATTTTGGTGAAAGAATTATCAGATAAAAAACAAAATGATGGAAACAGGTGATTTTAGTAGGTCTCATTATTACTCAGAAAGATATTTAGATGAAAAGCCGGAGTTGTCCGAGGCGAGTTATGACTACAAAAATATTGGCTGGTCACTGGGTAATGAGTGTCCGCTAAATTGCGATCAGTGCTATTCCAAGAGTGCAAGGGATAAGGGCGCCAATTTGTCAAAGAAAATAGTTGATAGAGTAATATCTGAGCTGGAAAAGCTCAAACCTGACACAATTAATTTCGGTGGAAATGAACCAATTTATACCAATGGCTTAAATCCAAAGGAATCATTGCTACCGTACATAATTGATGAAGTAAGTGCTCGTGGAATGAAGATTGGCATTACTACTTCCGGATTGACATTGATAATGCTCGAAAAATATTTTCCTGAAACTTTAAAAAAAATAAATGATGTTGATATTAGTCTAGACTCACCTCTCAAAGAGGAGCATGATAAAAATAGAGGCCAACAAGGAGTATATGATTTTGCTTTGCATGGGGTAGAAATTGTGAAAAAGTATGGAATTCCTAGGACAATCATCATGTGTGCCATGAATTGGAATTTTACGGAAGATAGAATAATCAAAATGATTGAGTTTGCAAAATTGCACGATGCAAATGTTCGTTTTAATCCGATGAAACCAATAGAGAATAAGCACATGGATTTGGTTTTGTCTGTTGAGCAATTTTATAAAGGACTTGAAGTAGTTCTTCGCTACTGCGATCCAATTGATTTAAGTGATCCGTCTTGGGCGTCTTCATCCGGGGTCTCAAAAGAAGAAGTGTCTGGTTGTCCTTGCGGTGTAAGTTCCTTCAGAATACACTCGATTTCTCCTTCCGGGTCAATTTCAATTTCTCCCTGTGTATATTTGCATGACTATAAATATGGTGATCTAACTAAGCAACCCGTAGAAGAAATAATTGATTCGACACCTTTCAAGGCATTTAGAAGAAGAAAAGCAAATCCCCAGGAAATCGAAGGATGCAAAGGGTGCGACAGTTTGAAAGTTTGTGGAGGTGGATGTGCCTCAAGATCATATTTGCATTCTATGCATGAAAACGGAGATGAAAATAGAAGTATATTTGTAAAAGATCCGTATTGTTTTAAGGATGCTGATCTTAGGGCAATTAATTTACCTTCCAAGTTGGAAATTATGAAATCGGAACAGCAACTGGTTCATCAAGGATATCTTTGTACTGGTATATTTTCACCTAAAAACTAAATATGGAAAGAGATATTGTTTTACTTTCACCTCCAACTAGTTCAAATAGAACTCCTGAAGAAAATTTAGGTTTGGAATATCTTGCGTCTGAGTCGCGTTTGAACGGCCATAAAGTGGATTATATTGACGGCTATTTGGCAAAAATAAACGTTGACGAAGTCGTTGAACGGATTTGTCAAAAGAACCCAGAAATAATTGGCATCTCTCCATCGATGGATTCTTTTGAAAATGTATTGGAAATTGTAAAAAATTTAAGACAGCAAGGATATGGTGGACAAATTATTTTGGGTGGAATATATGCTTCATTTGAAGCGGATTCTTTATTACTTGCCACCGAAGGTGCTATAAATGGAGTTTTGACAGGTGAGGCAGATGATACATTTCAAACATATTTACAAAATGGAATTGAGGGAACTCCTGGAGGTGTATACAAGATTGGACAGGAAATTCGTAAAAATCCAAACGAAATAGTTTGTGAAGATTTGGACAGGTTGCCTTCACCAATCCGTGAAAGTTTGCAGTTGGTCCGATCAAACAAAACTCCCTCACATGTAATGGGAAGTAGAGGCTGCTATGGAAATTGTTCGTTTTGTTCGGTAGCGTGTTTCCAGAAATTTTCGAGCGACAAACGATGGAGAGGCAGGAGTCCACTGAGTATAGTAAACGAATTGAACGAGTTAAGCGATAATGGAGAAACGATGGTGAAATTTATTGATGATAACTTTTTTGGCGGGAAAGACAAATCGAGAGAGATGGAGATTGCAAGACTAATGAAAGAAAAAAATATCAACATGCGTTTTCGATTATCTTTGAGAGTGAATGATGTGACTGATGAGGTAATTTCGGAAATGAAAAGTGCCGGTCTGTTTGCAGTGAGCTTGGGTATTGAGTCTTTTGTACAGAGGAAATTAAATGACTATGGTAAAGGAACTACTGTAGAACAAAATATCAAAGCACTGGATATATTGAAAAAATATGGAATATATGTGCAAATGGGGCACATAATGTTTGATCCTTATATGACAGTTTCCGAAGTAGAACAGGAGCTTTTTTATCTGGGACAAGCTCAGTGGGGAGTTACAAAAGGAATTTGCACACAACTATTTGCAGCTGAAGGGACTGAGATAACAGAAAGAATCAGAAAAGACTTTGGTTTTGTAGGAAAAGAAGGAACAAATAACATATATGAAATACAGGATGAAAAGGTGAGAAACTTTCGCAACGCATTAAGAACATGGTCTAAAAACAATACGGTTATTTACGATATGGCGATTGACCCTATTTCTGCTCCCAAGAATGTGTCGGCAGAGGCACATGAAGCATTTCATAAGGTGTGTATGGATTTGAGGAGAATGGATTTGGAAGTGTCAAAAGAGATACTAGAAAAATGTAAGACGGGGACAAAACAAGAGGTGGATATTTTGGCTGAAAATTTAATCAATAATAACAGAGATAGATTAAACAAAATAAAGAATGCTGTTGATAATTTGTACGAAAAATATGGGTTGGAATATAATGCAACTATAAATAAAAGAATATGACAATATTTTTTTCTGCGTCAAGCGATGTCTCAGATGAGGTAAAGAATGAGTATAAGAAGATAATTGATTCTTTGATTGGTGCAGGGTATTCTGTTTCGCAATCGATCTTTAACGATATAACAAGGAGGAAATTGGTGAATGAAAATGATTTTGTTTTTGTATACGACGATGTGTTAAAGAAAATAGATAACGCCGATATTTTATTGGCCGATATTTCGTTTCCTAGTGGGGGGGTGGGTTACCAGATTTATCATGCAGTATTTCAAAGAAAACCGGTGGTAATTATTTACAAAAAAGATGGTAAGACAAATCCCTCGGTGATTATAAGAGGTATTAAATCCAAAAAAGTGGCTATTATTGGTTACGAAAACAATAATGATTTGGAGAAAGTGATGCTGGAAGCTGTTGCAAAAGCATGC
>DATIKJ010000045.1:0-1662 GCA_035477615.1 Spirochaetia bacterium
TGAGAGTTATCGTTTTACGGATATGGAATAATAAGAAGAAAGGACTTCGGGGTGATAAACCTCATGCGGTTCTTGTGTGGCTGGCGTTTACGTCACCATGCAAAAACTGTGACAAGCCTATGAAATTTACCGTCCGTGTTAAAGGCAGTTGGGGCAGACTCGTTCCAGCTATATCTATGGGGCTAGCACGAGAACTTACTATCGAACACGACTCTCTCTTTTTTACTGTAAGGTATTTGAGTATTCACTACAGGTTGTTTTAAGGGCAGGTAATTACTGCAGGTTGCGACCATTCAAGAAGGCGGTACCCGAGAAAGGCTGGTGGAGGCGGGATACTGATATCAGGTAGTTTTTCTCTGACCAGCCTTTGAGGGTATGGCGCACTTTTTGCGCAGGAGGTGCTTTCAATATCGATATACTGTCTTTGCAAAAAGTGTGACAAGCCTGGAGTGACGAGGGTAATAGTTCCATGATTTTTTTCTTGGGTTCGCCCCAAATTGCCTGTAACGGCCCGGCGGTATGTTTAGTAGGTGTTAGCCGACGAAGGGCAGCGCAACAATTATTTGACTGCCCAGTCTGGAATGCCTCTAAAGCACACCCGAGGAGGGTATGGCGCGGTTTTTGCCTCACCCGTGGAGCTGCTTGTTCAGGCAGGAATCTTTCTAGATGAGTGATAGTTAGCATTTTACGGATAGAGAATAGAAAAAGGAAAGGACTTCGGGCTGATAAACCTCACGCGGTTTTTGACAAGCTGGCTGGCGTAGGAGTCACTGCTGCAAAAACCGTGACAAACCTATTAAATATACCGTCCGTGTTATGTGTAGATGCCTACTAATTAAGTGACAAGGTAAGAAGAGGCTATTTGGTCATGATTAGATTCGGATTGACTTTTTGTCTAGTTCTGAATTTTTACTTCTAGAGCGATTGTTCTTGGCTTGTCGTCTTCTTTTATTATACCGAATTCACTAGACCAATCACCCTTATGATACACTAGCGCCTCTGAGTCTGGATAATTTTCTCTGGAACCAATAAATGGCATATATGCATAAACGATTTGTTTTTCACCTGAGTTCACATTTTTAGCTTTGAGTTTTGCTTGGTTTTCAGGTATTATCAAAAATTCTATTGCAACAAAAAGTCCGGCTCTATCAACTCGGATTTGATGTTCAATTAAGTTTGAAATTTCGAGACTCGTTTTACCTCTTTTTACATCAATTATCAGGTTCTGTGTTATGAGGTCGTCCCCAGGTTTGCCATCTAGTCCTACTTCTAAGAATCTTAGATTAATTTTGGAGTTAATCTTGCTGAGAGACTCAAGTTTTATTGACTTAATGAAGAATATATCGTTGCTATCCAGGCAGTTGATGTATTGTGCAAATATTACAGGAACGACTGGGGCAAAGTAATTGATGACTTGGGATTTTTTGTACGTATAAAGTGTTAACTCTCTCTTTCCCTTAGGTACTGAAATTATTGCGTCTCTAATTGGATAAGCAATTGGGGTTAAATGTATTTTAATATCAGGAGAAATAATCACAATCTTCGTTTTTGTAAATCCAATAGCGGATACGACCAACGTTTTATGAAGATGATTACCTTCAAGAAAGAAGTCCCCATTCGTATTGCTTGAAGTCCCAATTTCTTCTCCATCAATCCAAATAT
>DATIKJ010000046.1:0-18608 GCA_035477615.1 Spirochaetia bacterium
CTATCTTACCTTCACTCCCTTCATATCCCATCACAGACGCATTAGACAAACCATAAGAAGAAAGAAAAACATCTCGATCGCCTATACTAGCCACTATAATCTTTGGTAACATAAACTTATTGTACAAACAGATGTACTTGATGTGTTGATGATTTACGATTAAAATGAAGCCGCGAGTCTAAAATACTTAAAATTATGCCGGAACAAACATACTCAGCCAAAGATATTACCGTCCTCGAGGGACTAGAACCAGTTAGAAAACGCCCTGGAATGTACATCGGTTCCACTGATGAGAAGGGCTTGCATCATCTTCTAATAGAAATCGTTGATAACTCTCTCGATGAAGCCATCGGTGGATACGCAAAAAATATCTATGTCTGTATCCACAAAGACACCTCCGTCTCAATTTCTGACGACGGTCGAGGTGTACCAACTGATAAGCATGTTTCCGGTGTATCTGCTCTAGAAGTAGCTATGACTAAACTACATGCAGGCGGAAAATTTTCCGACTCAGCTTACAAAGCATCTGGTGGTCTTCACGGTGTAGGCGCATCAGCAGTTAACGCTCTTTCAACCAAAATGCAAGTTATTGTCCGTCATGGTGAAGATTTTTTTATTCAAACATATAAAGTTGGTTCTCCTGATTACCCTGTCAAAACCATTTCTGAAGCAGAAATAAAAACACTTCTTCCTGAGTATCACCACCATTTACTCTACAAAAAATCCGGCACATTTACTCGTTTTTGGCCTGATCCAACTATCTTCAAACTAACAACCGACTTTAATTACACCAACACTAAAAGTAAACTTCAAGAAAGGGCTTATTTAGTTGCCGGCATTTACATTCATCTTTATGATGAAAGAACCGACAAACAAGCAAACTTTTATTTTGAATCCGGCCTCAAATCACTTCTTTCCCATAATAACAAACACAAAAAACCTCTTCATGAAGTTATTAGCATGTCTGGCAGTGTAACCGAAAATAATCTTCCCATTGGTGTTGAGGTGGTTATGCAGTACACAGACACATACACCGACAGTATTGAGTCGTTTGCAAATACCATTAACACTTATGATGGTGGTACGCACTTAACTGGTTTCAAAACCGCTCTCTCAAAAGTACTCAAAAACTACATGACTGCTGGTCAAGATCCAGACAAAAAAGATAAAAATAAATCCAAAGATCTCGAGTTTACCCCTGAAGATCTCAAAGAAGGCCTTACTGGTGTTGTCTGGGTCAAAATGAGTTCTTCCGAAATTCAGTTTGAGTCTCAAACAAAAACCAAAATAAACAACCCTGAAGTTCAGTCTGCTGTTTATCAAATTGCCAAAAAAGGTCTTGAAGAGTATCTCGAAGAACATCCAGCCACTGCCCAAATAATCATCGCTAAAATCACTCTTGCTAGCCGTGCACGTATGGCAGCCAAAGCCGCCCGTGAAGCTGTAGTGCGCAAAGGGGCACTCGAAGGTATGACTTTACCTGGTAAACTGGCCGACTGTCAGGAAAAAGACCCGGCTCGATCAGAAATATTTATCGTTGAAGGAGACTCGGCTGGCGGCTCCGCCAAACAGGGGAGGGATAGAGCTCATCAAGCCATTCTTCCCTTAAGAGGAAAAATCCTCAACACCGAAAGAGCCAGATTAGATAAAGTAATCGACTCAGATAGTGTCAAAGATCTTATTATTGCCTTGGGTATGGGAATAGGGGACACCCTTGATATAGAAAAACTTCGTTATCATCGCATAATTATCATGACAGATGCTGACGTTGATGGCGCTCATATTGCCACCTTACTACTAACTCTTTTCTTCCGCCATACTACAGAAGTATTTGAAAAAGGTTACGTTTATCTTGCTATTCCTCCTCTTTATAAAATCAGTCACGGTACTACCAATAAATATGTATACACCGATGAAGAAAAAGAAAAATACTTAGCTACACTTACCCCAGGAGAACAACAAAAGGTTGGCCTTCAACGATATAAAGGGTTAGGTGAAATGAATCCGGAACAGCTTTGGGACACAACCATGAATCCTGCTACCCGTACCCTCAAACAAATCAGTGTTCTTGATGCAGCTCATGCTGACGAAGTATTTACTACCCTTATGGGTCAGGAAGTTGCCCCTCGCAAGAGATTTATTACCACCCATGCCACCATGGCAAATTTGGACATTTAATTATGAACCTACTTCACTCAATTAAAGCGCACGGAAGAGACTCTTTTGTAAATGTGGTTATTGAGATTCCTACTGGCTCTCTATCAAAAATTGAGTACGATCAAGAAAAAGAAACGTTTAATATTGATAGAGTATTGTCCACCAATCTATCTTTTCCATTTAACTACGGATTTATTCCCGGCACCTGGGAAGCAGACGCAGATCCACTTGACGCCGTTGTTCTTAGCTCCAAACCACTCCAAACCGGAAATATCGTAGAAACTAGAGTAATTGGTATGCTGGCAACCACAGATGAAAAGGGGACTGATACCAAATTAATTACGGTTCTCAATTCCGAAACAGACTCTACCTTAACCAAACTTAACACAGTCGAAGATCTCGACAAACAAACACTTGCCAACATTGAATACTTTTACAAAAACTATAAAATAATTGAACCAAATAAGTGGGTTGATATCAATGGCTATTCATCCAAAAACATCGCCGAAACCAAATTGTCTGAAGCTATCGAGTACTATCATAAACATTTTCAAAAATAACCATGGAAGACCAAAACGAAGAAAATATAATTAATCCCATTACTCAAGATACTTCAGATGAACAAATGACGCCAACAATAGTGCCCGACACTGCTACGGAGTGGGGGGTCATCAAACATGCTCCAATCATTGAAGAAATGGAGCGCAGTTACCTTGACTACGCTATGTCTGTTATCGTTTCCCGTGCTCTTCCTGATATTCGCGATGGCTTAAAACCTGTCCACCGTCGTATTCTTTACGCCATGAAAGACATGGGTATTACCCACAAAAGCGCTTACAAAAAATCCGCTCGTATTGTCGGTGAAGTCTTGGGGAAATATCATCCACACGGTGATACTGCCGTTTATCAAACCATGGTTCGTTTGGCCCAAGACTTCTCCATGCGCTATCCATTAATTGATGGCCAAGGAAACTTTGGTAGTATCGATGGCGACTCCGCCGCTGCCATGCGTTACACCGAAGCTCGTCTATCCAAAATCGCTAGCGAACTTCTTGAAGATATCGACAAAAATACAGTAGATTTCATCGATAACTTTGATGGTTCGCAACAAGAACCATTAGTACTTCCAGCCAAACTGCCCAATCTTTTACTTATGGGTTCAGATGGTATTGCTGTTGGTATGGCGACAAAAATTCCACCACATAATCTTTTGGAAGTAGTTAAAGCAATCAATGCTTTAATTGATAAAAGTAAAGTGTCATCTACAAAACTCGTTGAAGACAAAGATCTACATACCACCAGTTACAAAAATTTGATTGGTACTCTTGAATCCGATATTGAAATCAACGAACTCTGTCAACATATCAAGGGGCCAGATTTTCCCACCTCCGGCATTATCTACGACACCAATGAAATTAAAAAAATGTACGACACCGGTAAAGCCAGTATCATTATGCGTGGTGTTGCCGAAATCGTAGAAAAGAAAAATGGCCGTTTCCAAATCCAGATTACCGAACTGCCTTACCAAGTAAACAAGGCCAAACTCATCACCGACATGGCAGAGCTGGTTAAGAAAAAAAGGATTGATGGTATCTCCGACCTTCGAGACGAATCTGACCGAAAGGGAATGACTGTAGTTGTCGAACTTAAAAAAGACGCCAAGCCCAAAAGCGTTCTCAACAATCTTTTCAAACATACCGAACTGCAAACAAATTTTCCTGCCAATATAGTTGCCTTAACTTCTGATGGTACACCGCATCTTTTGAATCTAAAACAAATTTTGATGGAATTTACTGCTCATCGCCAAATGGTTATCGTTCGTCGTTCACAGTTTGAGTTGAAATCAGCCAAAGATAGAGCTCACATTTTAGAAGGCTTGCTTAAAGCTCTCGCCAACATTGATGAAGTTATCGAAACCATCAAAAAGAGTCCCGACACTGATACCGCCAGAATAAATTTGGTACAAAAATTTGATTTATCTGAAATTCAAGCCAACGCTATCCTCGAAATGCAACTTCGACGTTTGGCAGCTCTTGAACGTCAAAAAATTGAGGCTGAGTATCAGGAATTAATGAAAACTATCGATAAATTAGTTGCTGTTTTGAAAGATCCACAAAAAGTATTCCAGATTATTAAAGACGAACTCAACAAACTCGCCGTAGACTATCCCGAAAAAAGAAGAACTCAGATTATTGCCAGTGCGCCCGGATCGCTTTCCGAAGAAGATCTCATTCCCTCTGAAGAAACCATAGTTACGCTTACAAAATCCGGCTATATCAAACGCATGCCACTATCAACCTTCCGCACCCAAAAGAGGGGAGGGAAAGGCGTTTCCGGCATGACTATCAAAGATACTGATGAAATCCAATTACTAACAAACGCCAACACCCATGATCGTCTGCTAGTCTTCACTAGTAAAGGAAAGGTTTTTGCTCTCAAAGTATGGGAACTACCTGAAGGTAGTCGTATCAGCAAAGGTCAAGCCATCATCAATCTAATCAATATCGATACCGACGAAACCATCAAGAGTATCTTGACCATGCCCAAACAAGTCGAGAAAAATACCTATCTTTTCTTCACCACTAAAGCCGGCGTAGTCAAACGTACTGCTCTTTCCAAGTATGAAAACATCAAGAGTAACGGCCTAATTGCCATCAAGCTTCAAGATCAAGATAACCTTGTCTGGGTAAACCAAACCTCTGGTTCTGATCATATTCTTCTTGTTTCCAAAGAAGGCAAATCAATTCGTTTTCACGAATCTGACGTTCGACCCACAGACAGAGATACTCAAGGAGTTCGCGGAATTTTATTAAAAGGAAACGACTTCGTTATCTCCATGGATGTTTTTGGACCAGAAGAACCAGTATCTAAAGACAAGAGAGTAAAACTATTTCGAGATTTATTAGTCGTCACTGAAAATGGCATGGGCAAACGCACTCCTCTTCCAGAGTACCCGGTTCAAAACAGATCTGGTCAGGGTCTCAAAGTCTGCGAAACTACGGACAAAACAGGCAAACTATCGGGAGCACTTCTAGTAGATCAGACTTCGGAAGTACTTCTTATAACCACTTCTCAAGGTCAAGCAATTAAACTTCCTATTAAAAATATTCCACGTCTCGGTCGAGCTACCCAAGGAGTTATTCTTATGCGCTTTGCCAAAGATGGAGACTCTGTTGCCGCTGTCACCACAGTTTCAGACTCAGAAGAAGAATAAATAATTCTTTAAATTAATACTCACACAGTATCTGCTAATATTAATTTATGTCGGACTTAGATCCCATATTTGTTAATATTCCCTGCCCAACCAAAGAAGAGGGTATTAAACTGTGCGGAGAAATGCTTAAACAAGAAATGTGTGGTACGACCAAAATTCAAGAAAAAGTACGTCTGATGTGGTTAGAAAACGGACTTCAAGATGCTGATATCGTGCTTCTTAGTCTTAAAACAACCAAAGAAAAGTTACCAAAGATTCAAGAATACGTTCTCAAAAATCATAGCTGGGTTACCCCTTGTATTGAAGTTATTCCTATTATCAACGACTCCTGCTGACAAAAATGAAGAAAAAAACAGTACCAAAAACTCGTAAAACTACAGCCAAAAAACAACCATTTCATCTTAACGCAACACACAAAATCGGTATCGGGGCAATAGTAATTCTACTCACCATACTGATGATCACAAGCTTTATCATCGACTCATCAGTCAACAAAAACTGCCGTAAAGCGCAAAATAAGTATGGTGGATCATGTGTAAGTTCCCTTATCAGTACTGTTAAAGATAAGGAAAACAATAGTTTTAGAGAAAGAAACACTGCCATCTGGACTCTCGGCAGACTAAGAAATAGGGAAGCACTACCTCTTCTCCTATCTTTCTACACAGGTATCATTCCAGAAAAAGAACCCTACGACAAAGGTATTAGTCAGTATGAACTAAAAAAAGCTATCCTCCTAATCGATAAGAATATTGCTGTCTCACCTAAAATTGAGGTTTGTATTAAAGAAAAGCTTGCAGACTGTTTACCCAAAAGCGATATGAAAAGTAAACAAATCTGTGATGAGCTTCTTCATACTATTAACTCATACTCTGACTGTGTCACTGCCGGCTTTGCCATCCTAGAATCATTCCCCGAACGCTGTCTGCTTCCAGATGGACGTTCATTCGTAAACTCTAAATAACTTGACATTAAAATGCCCGCCATAAGGCGGGCATAAAATTTAGATATCTTGAGGATAATACTTCTCAATTATTTTTAATCCCTCAAGTGTCATAGCAAACTCGTCATCGACAGTTTCAAGATCAATAGCGATGTACTTTTTACGAGAAATCATCTCTCCTCTGTCAGTCCATAATACCTGCATCCTAGAATCAAAAAATATCGGTTTTATAAAAGCAGGAAGATTTTTTACTTGAATATTTATCGGTATCTCAATAAATAACATTTTTTCTCCCGAAGGAAGATGAGAAAAATCATTGCATTCATACTGATACAGTTTCTCATATACTTCATAGGAAATATAAAATGATTTATACTCGAAAATTAACTCTATTTCCTGATCGTCAGGAATAACTAATCCAGTGTTCAACAAGCAAAGCCCATTCTTGACAATACAGACAACACCACTTCCATTTATCTCACCGTTCTTATACTCAAGAAACTGCCCAGGTTTGGCATTCTTAGCCTTCATTCTTCCTCCTCACATGGAAATGTACTGATAGCCTATATTATACCACATGGTTTTTTACACCAAAAAATCTCCATTGTTTACTTCAGATACTTGTCATGAATCTGCTTCAGTTGGGGATTGGTCACGTGCGTATATATCTGTGTCGTAGCCACGTTTTTGTGTCCCAACATTTCTTGAACACTACGTAAATCTGCTCCTTGCTGGAGTAGGGTAGTGGCAAAGCTATGCCTTAAAACATGTGGACTCACCTTAATCGGTAGACCTGCCGCTCTACGATATTTTTCTACAATTCGTTGAATTCCTCTTATTGAAAGCCGTGCCTTTTCTCCACCTATTCCAGGATCCCATTCGCCACTTTTTGGTATGCGAATCCACAAGGCTCTGTATGGATCTGTCCGTGTTGCCAAATATCTATTTAACCAATCTGCGGATCTATCAGTAAGAAATACCACTCTTGCTCGACGCCCTTTACCAATAATTCCAAACTCTCGCTGTTTCAAATCAATTTTGTCTATATCTAACTTAGCTATCTCAGACACACGCATGCCTGTCGAAAACAGAATCTCAAGAATCGCTCTATCACGTAGTCCAGACATCATTGATGTATCCGGTGCTGTCAGTAATCTCTCCACTTGTTCACGATCCAAAAACTTAATTCGATGATCCTCACTTTTTGGTAAATCAACCTTCTCAGCCGACAAGGTTTTGATTCCTTTTTTGGCACAGTATTTCAAAAATGCTCGCAAGGCAATCACATAATAACTTTGTGTAGTAGGGGAGAGCCGTTTGCCATGAACATCTTCGAAACGAGCTAAAAACAATCTGTACCTCCGCACCATCTCGCTCGTCAACTTCTCAATATATTCTTGTGCATAATGTTTTTCAAACCAACCACGAAACATCTTAAGATAGTGGGAGTAGTTCCTAATCGTGAACTTACTGTAATTTTTTTCTACCTCAATAAAACTCAAGTAGCGCTTGATATGAATTCTTAAAGTAAGGTCTGACGCTTGTTTTTTTGCCACATACCATCTTAGCAAATATTATTGTGCGACATAAAGTAGTTTGCTCACCAAACATAAATAAATAATTTTTCACACCATGAAAAATAGGGGATAAGAAAGTAGGGGAGAGTCAAAATAATTATTTACTAACCATCATCAAAAGTTATCCACAATCAATAATCAACAATAATTTGCGGAAAAACAAAACTCACTAAAATAAAAATAAATTACTAATAAATATTTACAAATATTTCATCAATAATAATCAAAAATAAAAGATAAACAAATACGTAGCTAATTCATTCAATTAAAGCGTCTCCAGAAAAGTATTAAGCACAAATATATCTTCTCTTTAGTCTATTAAAGATTAACTAAACTCCAGTATAAAACCCTCAAAAAGCCGGTCCGTACAATGCCCCTAAAACGGCTTCTGGAACTTTTTGTGGATAGTTTATCATTGGTCAATAGCCTCAACTTTTCGGGTTTATCTATGGTTAAGCTCAAAATGAGGCTACCAGGCACAAACAGTAAAAGAATGACACATGAAGGATCATAGGGGAGGCTAACCCGAAAACTATTCGGGATTTCTACAGATATAAACCAATGGGTGAATCCTAATCATCTGGAGCCCAACTATGTGCCATACGTCGCAAAAGTGTTATTGTGCGTCGTATCATAAATCATTCTTCTCTACCACTACCGGAAAGATAAACAGGGAAGTGTAGAAGTATTACAACTCTTTCACTCCCCAAGATAACCAACAACGAAGATGTCAATAAAAATGAATAATAAAATAAATAATCGATTGCCATAGCCCTGCTCCCGACAAGGCTTGTCGTGTTTTCTTTATTCTTTTGACAACTATATCAAACCCACTCACCTAGCAAGTTATCCACATGACTGCTAAATTTTCG
The DNA here is from genome assembly GCA_035477615.1 of Spirochaetia bacterium. GTDB lineage: Bacteria > Patescibacteriota > Microgenomatia > UBA1400 > MFAQ01 > UBA2277. The sequence continues at coordinate 8,761 of DATIKJ010000046.1, forward strand.
TGAAAACTCTCCTATTTCGTGAAAAGTATTATAGGATATGTGTTATAGGATAATTACTATAGGGTTAATATTATAGGGTCTCTCCCCTTTTTTGCTAGCCACACCTAAAAATTTTTATAACTCAAATCAAAAATATCCTTATTCTCAACTACCCACCCACGAAGTTGTCAAAAAACCTACCACAATTATTATCATTACTGTTACACCATACTCCAGAAGGCTTTCTAGATATACCCTATTCGATAATCTCTGTTCCAAGATACCGAACAAAGCATACAGTCCCGAAGTTAAAATCAGTCCGCCCATAAATGGCTTAACCGGCCAAAAACACAAGACTCCAGAAAGAATAGCAACTATCCAACTCGAAGAAAGAGCATATCTCCATACTTGTGGACCATAGTTATTTTTCAGATCAACACTCCAAAGACTTGGATATGCCAACACAAACGAAACCGCAAAAGATATTGGAATTACCCACCAAAACGCCAACTTTAAACTCAAAGCAACCGTAAAAAAGAATAATGATGTTACTAAGGTTAATATAAAATTCACCGAACGCGCAGCTCTGAACAACTGAATTGTCCTAATTGATGCCACAGAAAAAATATTTTCGATTAACAATATACCATAAAAACCCAATCCAAAAAGTAAAAAATATACTGCTTTAAAAATTCCAGCCAACAACTGTGATGACTCAACAGAAAGTGATTTTCCAAACATCCCTGGAAAAGCTGTGGGTAAAAAGTTTGAAAACAAACCGCTTCCTAGAGTAAACATCACTGGCAAAATAATTAAGGTAATCCACTCAATACCCTTTAGATCGTCAAATAAAACCCACACAGATAAAATATACGATACTGCTGCTACAGCTAAAACTAGACCAAATCGATAGTCTACTTGAGCCCAAGTCGTCAACCACAAAAAGAAAGCAATTAACGTACTTACCAAAATAAATTTTGTTCTTTTAGACATAATTACTCCATATTGGACCAAATATCGACCACATCATCAAGATCCGTCAGTGTCTCAATTAACTCGTTTACTTTCTCTTTGGACTCCTCGTCAAGTTTTACCATCGGCACTGATGAAATTGACTTCATATACGAGACCGATCCAGGACCACCCAACTTAGCTTCATGCTTATTTAGCACCGAATTCATCTCTGTTGCAGTCCGATTGCGATTATCCGTTACCGCCGTAATCATAATGCCCACGCCTTCACGACTGTATGCCTCGTAGATGACCTCCTCTGTTGTGTTAGCGCCACCTGCACCCAAACCTTTTTCAACGGCTCTCTTAATATTCTCCATCGGCATGTTTACCGCCCTCGCTTCATCAACACAAGCTCTTAAAAAATGATTACCAACCACGTCTCCAGAACCACCCTTTTTAACGGCTATATGAATCTTTTTTGCAATTTTTGTAAACACTGCACCTCTCTTGTTATCTTCAACTGCTTTCTGATGCTTAATTGTTGACCACTTTGAATGACCGGACATGTCTCAATTCTACCAAACAATCTACAGCTTGACATACAGTAATTTTCTCTTTATATTGTCTCAGCATGAACAATGACTCTACGCACGATTTAACACAAGAAGCAATAAAAGCTGCCGTCGGAAAAAACTGGAACGAAGCCATCAGTTTAAATGAAAAAATTCTTGAGACTTACCCAAATGACATCTCCACACTAAATCGTCTTGGAATCTCCTACTCCATGATCGGTAAAAACAAAAAGGCTGAAGAAAAATTTAAAGAGGTTCTCAGTATTGACGCTCACAACCCAATAGCCAAAAATAACCTTTTTCGACTCAAATCCAATAAAAATACCGGACTCCTAAACCCTTTTACTCAAACAGTCAGTTTTATCGAAGAACCAGGAAAATCAAAGGTTGTTCCTCTTGTTTGTCAGGCTGAGCCAAAAATATTTTCAACACTAAACATCGGAGAACCAGTAGATCTCAGCTCGTGTAAACATAAAGTCAGAGTCGCTAACTCAAAAAATATTTTTATTGGTTACCTTCCAGACAATATCTCTCACCGACTTTTACAACTACTCAAAACCGGCTACAAATATAAGACAGTAATGAAATCCGTCAATCCCAAACTACCTCAAGTTTTCATCCAAGAAACACACGCTTCAAAACGCCTTAGAGGTGTTCCATCGTTCCCCTTAGACGAAAACGAACTACTTCCCTCCCTTTCTGCCGGAGAATCAAGTGAGCTTCCCCCGTTAGAAATATATGACCCCTTGATGGGCGAAGAGAATTAATCTTTAATCCACACTCTCATTTTTTCCTCATTTTCCACAAAATCCGGTCGTGATATCTTTGTACACCCCAAATGTTCTTTCAAAACCCTTTCTGTTTCTTCATACTGTATTTCACAACTATAAACACACCCTTTTCCATCTACAACTTCTTCTGTGTTTGCCTTTAATTCAACAATGTGCATTCCAACTGACTCTAATTGATTTGCCAACACGGTACCCTTACCAGACACTCCAGAAATATTATTGATCGATATATTTGCATTTTCATTAAGAATTGCCTCGACAACAAATTTGTTTTTTGTCCAAAGACTCATTGTTTGATTAAACTCCAAAAATATCTCTCCATCAGGATCAGTCACTCTATTAAATACGGTTTCAGGTATAGACATCTCGAGCACTCTTTTTGACTTAACTGCATCAACTAAAAACTTTCTAATTAAAACTCTATCTTTTACGCTAATATCTGTCTTAAGCCCAAAAGAAAGAATATTTCCTAAAACGCTCTCAACTTGTAAACTGTCATCGATCTTAATAACTCTTGAAATAACCACTCCCATAGACTGACCCAAAGATCTCTTAATAATTTCATAAGGATTTTTTTCAGAAACTCCATATCTCCACACTGATTCCAAAGGATATCGAGCTTCTGAATCATATACTTTTATTCTTAATCCTTTTGGCATTTTTACCCACCCAACCATTTCTTCTTCTGGTCTTAATAACATAACTCCAACACTATCATTTCCTACAACTACAATATTAAGACCAGTTTTTTTACTAAATATCCCCTTTCTTGTCACATCAAAAACCAATAATCCAATAAGTATAAATAAAAAAATACCTCCTAAAATAAACAACAACTTGTCTTTAGTTCTGCCCTTCATAAATACTTTTCAAAATAATATCTTGTCTCTTCTTGTAACAAACTAAGGTATCTTTGTCTTTTCCATATTTCTTTACAACCTGACTCATGTGCCAACCGCTCACAAAATGTGGAAAAATAACATAAGAAACCCCGGCTTCGTAAAGCTCTTTTGCCTGAACAAAACTCTCTGCATCGGCAATTATCGGAACATCAATCTTTTTATTTTTCAACTCTGTAATAAGTGACAAAGAATCATTTACATTTTTTATCGTAGAGATAACTAATTTCGCTTCTGCAATATTGGTTAACTCCAAAACATCAGGATCGGTCGCATCTGCAAAAATAATCGTGTCCCCTTTTCTTTTTAGTTCTTTAACCACTTGTGGATTAAAATCAACTACTACAATATTTTCATCAATCTTTTTCAAAAATGACAAAATACTTTTTCCAGTTCTATCACCCCCAAACAGCACAATATGATTTTTATGCTCTACTTTTGTTTGGTGATTTTTTCCTCTAAACTTAAAAAGTATCTTTGACAATTTACTGATTCCAATACTTAGTTTTTCTGATTTACTTATAAACATCGTTGACAACGCCATCGAGAATAAACCAGCCATAGTTACAGCCTTAACCAGCGGTTCTTGCCACAATCCGTTCGTTAAACCAACAGACAAAACTACCAAAGAAAACTCCGACATCTGCGTCATGTTTATACCCATCATAATTGCATTTCTTCCGCTCAGACCCACAACTCTCGAAACTAAATGGGAAACCAAAAATTTCACCACGACAATCATAGGAATCAAAACCAAAAACAATATCCAGTTTACTCCTCCCAAACCCACTTGAAAGCCCAGTAACACAAAGAATAATGTCAAAAATACATCTCGCAAAACCCTAATCTTACTAACAATCTGAAAATGACCCCAGCTAGTTGACAAAGATAGTCCTGCAAGTAGTCCTCCAACCTCAGGAGATAGTCCAAAAAGCTTTACAGACCCATAAATGACTAGTGCAAACCAAGCAAGACTAAAAAGAACCAAATCTTCTGCTGTTTTGATTACATGCTTCATCAACTGAGAAATAATAAAATGACCAACCACATTCACAGCCAAAACAAGCATAACCATTTTTCCCAAAAGTGTAACTAAACTCATCACATCAACACTCTTTCCTACACTTGGTAAAAATACCAACATACCAATAGCTAAAACATCTTGAAGTAGTAATACTCCCAACGTTAATCTACCTGAGTAACTATTAAGCTCTTTTTTCTCCGACAATACTTTCACCACTACAATTGTGCTACTAAAAGTCATTGCTACCGCGAACAATATCGCAGTTAAAGGTGCAAAACCAATCGCAAATAAACCAAAAACAACATAGATAGCAATCAGTAGCAATGTTTGTCCTAAGAATAAAAACACCGCCTCTTTACCAACCTTTCGGATCTCATTCCAGTTCATTTCTAATCCCACTAAAAACAATAATAAAGTCACTCCCAAAACACCCAAAGACTCCAAAACTAATACACTAGGTGAACCAATCAATCCAGACAATCCCAAAATAAAGCCAGACAAAACATGCCCAATAATTGAGGGTAAACCAAAATAACGAAATACAATACCCACCAATACAGCAATCACAAAAACCGCAACCAACTCAACGATAAACATCTCCATCACTTCATTCTAATCGGAAACCAGCACTTTAAGCAACTGTTCGCAATCATCTGGCAAAGGTGCCACTACTTCTATCTTATTACCTGCAAAATTTTTAAACTTAATCCTTTCTGCGTGTAAAAAATGATGACTCAAAAACTCCCTATCTCTCTTAGCTAACTCTTTGTTCAAATACTTTTCATCCGCAAAAATTGGCCAACCTAAAAATGACAAATGCACCCTTATCTGATGAGTTCTCCCTGTCATTAAATTCAATCTCAAAAAAGTAAGGGCATTCTTCCAGTGTTCTGAATTTTCATATTTATACCTTTTCAAAACATGCCATTCTGTTATCGCCTTTTTGCCTTCGTAGTGCACTTGCCATTTTTCTCTATCAAGCAGACTTCGCTTCATAGGTAGTATCACCGTCCCCTCATCTGGCTCAACCCTGCCGTGCACCAACGCTACATACTCTTTGGACAAATCTCTTTTCTTGAAAAGTCTTAAATAATATATAAGTGCTTTTGGATTTTTTGCTATTACCAAACAACCACTTGTTTCTTTATCTAACCGATGACAGAATCCACTTCGCTGACGAAACACCTTATCAGTATACTGAAAAAACTCTTTTCCTTGCCTTTCCTCTATCCAGTCTTGAACAGTTAGTGCAGATACCGAATCAGCCCTATTTACTACTAATCCCACCGGTTTATTAATTACCAGCGTCTCACTGTCCTCGTAAAGTACGTCTATTTCCATTAACTCCCAGTATATACGACACTACCCCCAAACTGATCAAGACATCAGATAGATTAAAACAAAAAGGCAAAATTGGAAAACAAACATAATCCCAGACACTACCCCAAATAAACCTGCAAACAATATTACCCGCTCCCCCCAAAGCGATTAAATACAAAGATAGTAAATATCTTTTTTTAATGTAGATTTCATAACCAAACCAAAAAATGAAAACCGCAAATACAAATATCGAAATTGTCTTCCCAATCTCCTGACCCAATCCAAAAGACACTCCCCTGTTCTCCAAGCCAAAATTTATCATTCTAAAAACGCTCTGCAAAATCATATCTCCCACCAAAACGATCACCCAAAGATATTTCACTTTTCAGACTTTTTTTCTGCCTTCTTAGCACAATCCATACATAACTCTGCAGTTGGCGTCACTGCCAATCTATCTGTATCAATCATCTTGCCACAACCAGCGCAAGTTCCATATTTTCCCAACTTAATTCTCGTCAGGGTTTTACGAATCGCAATGAGCGATTTTGCCACTTGCATTCTCATCGCAAAAGCTCTATCGTGCTCTACATTCTCTGCCACATCAGAGTCAACCGAGTTGTCTGAGTCACGATTGCCAGTGATAAATGGATCAACCTCTTTAAGTTCTTTTTTTGTTTCTTTTAGTTTTTTCTGCTCCCCTTTTAGATAAGCCACAAGAGGTTTCAAAAGCTGAGAAGGAAAGGATATTTTTCTATTATTTTTTTCCATATTTTAAAATTGTTTTTAAATCGTCTGCTGCTGTCCTGCCAGACCTAATATACACTAAAACCAATCCTCCAACAAACAACACTCCCGACCACACTCCAACCTGCCAGACAAAGTCTACAATAAGTAATTTTTCTACTAAAAAAAACAGTCCCCAAAAAGATATCAAGGCTCCAGAAATAAACCCTGATCTAGCTGACGTTCTCTTGTTTCTATACCAGTCAAAGGTTCGATATCTCTTTTCCACATTCCAAAAATAAACAAAGGTAACTAGAAAAATTAACGCCAAAACCACAAACTGCCACATAAAACTTAACACTGCCAAACCAGAATAAAAAATTGCTGTTCCAGCAAAAACACCCAAAGCCACTAAGTCAAGCCAATCTAAAAATTTCTCCTTAATTTTTCGAAGACATAGCCAAAGACCAAAAGCAACTCCTACCACTGCTCCAAAACGATCAATACCTGGATAATTTGTCAGTAGTAATAATCTAGACCAATGATTCCAAAACATACTACTATTTAAAACTGCAAAAATGACTCTTCCAATAATAAACCCCCAAAATGCCGAGAGTACTACACTATCAAGAATTGCTTTATCTTCATAATGAGACTCTCTTGCTTTTTTAAAAAACACAAAAGACCCCCATAAAAAGGCAAAAACAACCAGTAACCCAAATCCATAAACCGGGATACTACTTATTCGAAGTATTGCTTCATTCATCTTCAAATATTGTATACTAAAAAACACAATGCTTTCTATCGCCCATGGTGCTACTGGTGCCCTAATAGCCTCAAAAATTCCCAATCCCTTTATTAGCATTCCTCTTATTATTCTTTCTCATTATCTTGAAGACAGAATTCCTCACTGGGATGTAGGCCAAGGTCTTACTGGTAAAAAAAAATCGCACAAAGCCGCCTTTCTTCAAGAACTGTTTTTTGATTTTCCCCTTTCTATTGCCTTTGTCTATTTTGCTTTTCAAGTTGGTCAACCTTTTAACTGGCAAGCTTGGATGGGCTGGTTTATCGGACTTCTTCCTGACTTTCTAGAGTTCCCCTATCTCTTTCTTGGTATGAAATTTTTTCCCATCAAACAACTTGCCGCCTTTCATACATGGGTGCACCGTTCCACCCCCAACAAGCTCTGGGGTCTCCTTCCACAAGCATTGGTTATTCTTCTCGTTCTATTATTAAAATAGCTGTTTCTTAGTTCGCTCTAGCCGTATACTGCCCAGTTTCGGTGTTGACCTTTATTTTGTCTCCTACATTTATAAACAAAGGTACCATCACTGTAAGTCCCGATACTGTCTGAGCAGGCTTAAGAACATTACTAACCGTATTTCCTCTGGCTCCTGGCTCTGTCTCGGTAATCTCCATAATTACACTAGCCGCCAGTTCAACCCCCAAAATCTTTTCATCCCAAAAAAGTACCCAGGCTTTTTCACCTTCAACTAAAAATTTCACATCATCCCCTAAAACTGCCAAGGGAATCTCAAACTGATCAAAAGATACCGGATCCATAAAATAAGCTTTGTCTCCGTCTTTGTACAAATACTGCAAATGTTTCTTCTCAAGTAGTATGTCTTCAACCATGTTTCCGGAAATGTACCCCTTGGTTACAATGGCTCCTGAAAAAAGATTTTTAGCCTTGATTTTGATGGTTGCGTTTCCCCTACCCATCTTGGTGAAGTCATACTTCATTACCTTAAAAGGCTGACCCTCCTCAGTAAAGGTTACGCCCACCTTCAATTTATTAACGTCTATCATTGTTTGTTTATATCAAGACCATAATAGCCCGGTCATTATGGGCGTAGATATAAGAGGAAGCGCAGTCTGGATACTTCAATAATAATTATTATTGAAGAGAAGACGAGCAAGCTCTTACGTCTATCATGGACTGTATTGTACTCCAAATAGGCTCAAATAGGCAAAACTTAGAGTATAATTCAAAAGTAAGCCGAGATGGCGAAATGGTGATACGCCTAAGGTTCAAAAACCTGTGGTCGCAAGGCCGTGAGGGTTCAAATTCTTCATACAATATGAATTTGAGAGGCGCAGGCACGACTGGTGCCGAGCCAGGCCTTGAAGAAAATCCAGCAGGATTTTACTGAAAGGCGATCCCCTTACCCGTAGGGTAAAATTAACAAGTTAGCCGAGATGGCGGAATGGTATACGCTCAGGTCTCAAAAACCTGTGGTCGCAAGGCCGTGAGGGTTCGATCCCCTCTCTCGGCACTAAACAAATAGTCCTCCTTTATGGAGGATTATTTATTTTGACAAGTTTAGAGGGGATCGAACAGGTGAACTAGTCTCATAACGAACCTGGCGAGGCCGGATGAGGCAATACGAAGTACTGACCGAATCTCGATCCCCCTACAGGTGAAGGATTTTACTGAAAGGCCATCCCCCTCTCAGAAGCATTTATCCTCATAGTATTATGCTATAAAACGAGCTATATTCGCACGTTCAAAAAAACAAAGGAGAGAAAAATGAGTGACAAAGTAATATTTGTGGATTACCAAGAGCCTTTTTCAATCAAAGTCGGAAGATCTCTACTTTCAAAAGAATACGAGCTTGCTGACTGTTGTGGTAAAGCCATCAACCGACTGACTGGAAGCGATTCACTTGGTATTCTTTTGAATAATCGCAGCGCAAAACCCAAAACCTGTCTATTTGGCCTCATTAAAAAAATGCCACGGCGAACTTTTCTTGGTGTTATTTGGTTCGACAATCAACCTCGACACGCAAACGAAAATCGCTGGATTTTTGAAATATATGGCCGAGAATACGTCGATTTGGCAAAACAAATAGCCAAAGAACTATCCTCATTATTTAATGTCGCAATCACCGTCCATCTCATATCCGAACAAACAGCTTGCGAAAAATATTTATCTGATTACGGTTACTAAATTTAAACCAAGACCCCTCTGTAGGGGTCTTTCTTTTATCTACCCTTATCCACTCCATAAAACTTAATTCTGTCTCCTCTAAACTTCAAATCAACCGACCCCAATGCACCATTACGATGTTTAGCAATTGATAACTTCATATCCTCTAAATTACTTTCATCATTACGATACAAGAACATAACTACATCGGCGTCCTGCTCAATACTCCCCGACTCACGCAAATCTGCCAGCACCGGCGTCTTATCTGTTCTACTTTCTACACCACGATTAAGTTGAGATAAAGCCAGTACTGGCACCTTTAGCTCACGCGCCAAGTTCTTCAACCCTTGAGAAATAGCTCCTACCTCCTGAACACGACTCTCGTAATTTTTGTCTCCCACACATAACTGCAGGTAGTCAACCACTAATAGCTTCACTCCTACTTGCGAATGCAAACGTCGCGCTTTTGTACGAATTTCCAATATAGTCTGACCTGGAGTGTCATCTATATATAACGGCGACTCAGCCAAAACTCCCATTCCCTCTGAAAGTCTAGCAAAATCATCATCTTTTAAATTTCCTGTTTTCAACTTCCAAGCATCGATATTGGCCTGAGAAACCAACATACGATCAACCATTTCCAAGTTACTCATTTCC
>DATIKJ010000047.1:0-8707 GCA_035477615.1 Spirochaetia bacterium
CCTCAACATAAAGTCCGTAGTCTATTCCCTTTTCGGCAGGGTTACGCAAAGTGCGTATGGCATGGTGTCGGCTACTGACGACCATACGCACTGCGTATCAAGAAATTTTCTCGCAGGAGAAAATATTCTGGCTGCCCTGAAAAGGCGTGTAGACGGCAGGACATATTGAGGGAAACATACAAAATATCTCTTCATTTTACTTAATTCTCCAACTCCGATATACTATTACATAGTGATTATCGAGTTTCAAAACACCATCGAGCCTAAAAACCATTCCACAATGGCCATGGCTATCGTGATCACCGCTTGTGCCCTTTTCTTCATCCCCACAACTCTCATTGTCCTTGGTTACTACTCTAGCCAACCAACAGGCACCCTTATATCCCCTTTACCTCAAGGCACACTTAGTAAACAAACCACCCCTACTCCCACCCAAGCCCAAGCCATAGTACCTTCTGTCACTCCCACTATTGTCCCTGATAACCAGCCCATCATTGCTGATGCCAACACTGCCACCGATGCCGCCAACACCGAAGTTGCTTCTGCTGTCAACAGTAACATCATCGATAAAACTGCCAGTATCGAAGCCAATACCAAAGAAACCATCGTTAAAGACGCTGCTGTTCAAGAAAACTCCCAGATCTACCTCTCTCCTCGCCCCGGAGACAAAGCCATCTACTCCTTAAGGTCCAAAACCGCCGGTCAGTTTACAATCGTCGTCAGTGATGCCTCTGATACCCTTCGATACATTGACTACTCTATCGTCAATCCCTAAAATGTCTTTATGCGCCAAGCACTAGACAAAATTTCCACCAAAATACTAAGGATCGTTCCTCTTCTACTTGGCCTGGTTACTCCGCTTTTTTTTCTCCCTTTCACCGCCGATTATTTTGCCTTCAATAAATATTTTCTCATTGCTATCCTTGGTACCATTTCCTTAATTGCCTGGTGTATCCGAAACCTTACCCGCGGTAAACTCCACTTCACTAGCTCACCAGCACTACTTCCTTTGATAATCCTTGTCATCGCCAATATTGTTTCTTCTGTCTGGCTCAGCCCCACTCAACACGTAAGTCTATTTGGCCAAACATCCCTCTTTTTCTTCCTGGCGATCATTTTTATCACCGTTACTTCCTCCCAAAAAAATTATTTTGCCGTAATCTCTGGTATCTACGGTCTAATTATCTCCGCTTCTCTTTTAAGTCTTTTTACTGTCCTTCACTACTTCAGTATTATTGGTATGATCTTTTCTTCCGTAGAAATCACTAATCGTTTCTTTAATCCAACAGGTAGTATTCTCCCCGCAATATCCTTCACCATTCCCCTTCTTGTGGCCACCACATTCTTCACCATCGAAGTTAAAAACTGGATTACAAAATCTGTCCTCTTTGGTTCCGTTCTTTTGATGATCGTCGGCACCATCATCAACATCAGTTTGATTCTCCCTCAAAATGGTCAGCCTGTCATCACTATCCTTCCCCTAAATGCTGGCTGGTCTATCGCCGTTGACACCATGAAAACCTGGCAGACAGCCATCCTAGGTACCGGACCAGAAACCTATCTCACCGCCTTTACTCGTCTCCGTCCAGGCTATCTTAACCTCGACAACAATATCTGGAATATCCGTTTCTCCGAGTCCAGTAATTTTATTTTTACGCTTCTTACCACTACCGGCATTATTGGTACTCTCTCTTTTCTTCTTGCTTTCCTTCGACCCCTAGTTGTTTCGATAAGAAACCGAGACAACTCCGAAGAAAACAACTCTCTCAAATTTATTTTAATCGCTCTTTCATTCACCCTTCTTTCGTTTTTCCTCATCCCTACAGGTATTGTTTCGCTTGCTCTAGGAACCGTCCTTCTTATTTCTCTTACCATCAAACAAAAACTCCAGGGTCTCAAACACACCAAAGACATCACTCTTAATCTCTCCGCTGACTCTCCCGCTTCACCTCCATACCACGACCTCCCAGAAACTCTAAACACCTCAGTCTCCACTTCTTTCCTTCCTTGGCTTATGACTGTTATTTCTGTCGCTTTACTTGCTTCTTTCTGGTTCTTCGCTGGCCAAATGTACCTTGCCTCCATTTCCTACAAACAAGCGACCAGTCTCGTCCAAAACGATCCATACAGCTCTTTTATGAAGTTCCAAAAGGCCGCTCAAGTTGATATATACAATCCCTACTATCCCCAAAAACTATCTCAGATATATCTTGTTATCGCCGAAACCTACCTCAGTAAAGAAAATATTACCGATGAAGAAAAAAAGACCGGTACAGAATTCGCCCAACGTGCTATTGACGCCGGTAAAATCTCTGCCAAGCTTGACCCTTTCAATGTTACCGCTTGGGAAAATCTCTTTAATGTCTATCGCTCTCTTATTCCCTATGCCGAAGGTTCAACTGACATGGCAGTCTCTCATGGTCTTCAAGCCGCTACTGTTGACCGTACCAACCCAGCCATCTACCTACAGCTTGGTACTCTCTTCTACAACCTTGGTGACGCTGACCAGGCTATCAAATTCATCGATCGTGCAAACGAACTAAAACAAAACTGGGATCTACCTTACTTCAATCTCTCTACTATCTACAAAGCCAAGAAAGACTACATCAAGGCACTCCAGTATGCCAAGGCCGGTCTCCAGTACACCGACCCTAAGTCTGACAATCTCACTACCATTCAAGAAGAAATCAAGGCCCTAGAAAAACTTGCACCCACTTCTACTCCTACCCCAACACCCACTCCCGAAGCAGTCAATTCTGCCACACCTCAACAATAACCCAAAGATATAAATACCAAAATACCGCTTAAAAGCGGTATTTGTATGTGGACCCTATCGGACTCGAACCGACCACCTTTCGCATGCCATGCGAACGCTCTAACCAGATGAGCTAAGGGCCCATAACCAACCTAAATATTTTATCATAGCTAAGGTAAAATATACCTAACGGGCCTGTAGTACAACGGTAGAACATGGCATTCGCATTGCCAAGATGGGGGTTCAATTCCCCCCAGGTCCACATAAATCAATCATGCCCTTGTGGCAGGATTGAATTAATGTCATTTTGGGGAATTGAACCTGACGGAGGTGCAACGGCACCGAGTCGCGGTCTGAGGTAATTCAGCAGAATTAACCGAAGACTTCAATTCCCCCCAGGTCCACAACATTATTTAAATATAAAAATCAATGCCTGATAAAGTCCTCATCTGCCAAAACTGCCACAATCCTTTCGTCTACTCCGAATATGAACAAATAAATGACACTAAAGAAAATAAAGCAGAACCAGTCTACTGTGCCATCTGCAAAAGCATCAAAGCTCAAGAGAAAAAAAGACCTAAGAAACCGTCTCAATAACAGATCAAGTCTTACCCTCTATCGAGTCTCCCAGCTCAAAGGCCTCCTATTTTCTTTTTTTGTTAACGGCGTGAAATCTCGAAAACACTTCAATTTACTGACCGTATCCTGATTATCAATTCTCATTTTGCGAAGCAGCTCTGCTTTTTCTGGCTTCGTATCATAAGTGATAACTTCTTTCCACTCCACAGGATAACTAATCAACGGACGGTTCTCTCTCACTCCAGAAACCACTATAACTTTTATTGATACCCCCATTTTTCTCGCCATTGCAATTCTGTGTATCCCATCAACAATAACTGCCTGTCCATCCCAAATCTCAACTACTGGCGGTGCAATTACATAGCCCTCAGCTTCAACAATTTGATCAAGATTTAAAATATCAATCCCTTTTGTCAATAAATCTTTGTACATTTTTTCAACAAAATCCATATTTGACTTCAGTAGATACAGCGCCGATGGATGCAGATCTTCTGGATTACAAACCTCCAAATCTATCGTAGTATCCTGATATATTGGTTCACCATCACCCATCGCTTTTACTCCTCTAACGACCCTTAACAACTCTTCTTGAGGAGACAACTCTTTCTTTTCGCTTGAATACTCTATTTCCATTTATTCAACAACTTTCATCACTTCATCCCAGTTTGTAAATCTAATCGCCTTATCATCAATATATACATCAGCAGCCGGTTTTACTGCCGTTATTTCGTGATAATGCACTCCTTCAATAAAACCATGATCAAAAAGCCATTTGTTCATCTTGTTTCTTTCCAAGTTTGGTTCTTCATTCACTAATGGATTCAAGCGTACCGTAAAAATGATTAACCTATACCCTCTAGAAACTAGTTCCTCCATTTTTTCTTTTGCTCCATCAACTGGATCATCGTAGATACTAGAGTCCATCCAACCTTTACTGTACTTGTGTATTACCCCATCAAAATCAATGGCTAACGTTTTTTCTCTCATATCATCTTAATTATTTGTTATTTTTTATCTTATCCGTAAACTCTATAAAAGTTGCCGAAGTCATGTCTCTTTCTGATCTTATGATATCCTTCTCTGGTACATAGGAAGTCCAGGGAATCGCCAAGTCTTTATCCATCGGGTTAACTGCATATGTTGCGGTTGCTGGAGTCCACAAATCGTCTACCACATAGGTGTAATCCAACTTATCTGATAGTGTTAAAACAGAATTGGCAATCCCCGGCTCGATAAACATCGCTCCACCCTTAATTTCCTGGCCATCTTTGGTTGTTCCAAATCCCAAATACTCAGTGTGCATTTTTCCAAAAGTGGCTGAGTTCTGTCTACAGTCCAAAAATGTACAAATAGCTAAACCTGTCGTAACCGTTACCAACTTTGCCCATGGCTCCACATGCAGTCCACGCAAAGTACCATACCGGGAAAATGAATGATTTACTTGTTTGCCGACAAAGTCATACCCTGTCATAATCTCAATTTCTGGAAAACGCACTACTTCTCGAAAACTACCCCGATCATCCCCTCTGACTTGAGATAAAATGTGGAATAAACCACTAATCTCAGTTTCCTTAACCGCAGCCGTAAATTTAGTTCTGTTCTCATTTTTTGTCTGCGCAATCTTCGAAACTAAGTCATTTAAAAACTCCATTCCTTCTTTACTAATCTTTCTCTCTTTCATCTCTATTGCCACTTGCTTTAGCTCATCAATTATCCAGTCTGGAGTGTATCCCAAACTCAAGTTATCTCCTTTTCCCCCACTCCTACCACTTACAGTTCTCTCAAACATCAATTTTTCCTCACCATCAATACTTAAAACCATTAATTTCCAAAACTGCATCGATCTTCTTTCATCAATCCGTAAATTCCAAGGCAGTATTCCAGCTACCGGTGTGTCTTCATAATCGGCCTTCTCTAAAGTGATCAATACTTGTCTGATCTTGCCATAACGCATGTCACAGTACCCTCTCCTAAACCAATAGCGACCATCTGCTGACATCTGAGCAACTTCGTAACTAGCATCATTGAATATCTTTGTCATCTTTTAAAGTGTTTGTAAAAACTCATCTAACTTGACTATCTTGCTTTCTTTCTCAGATAGCTGTGGTTTTACTCCCTCTGGCCACTCAACCTTTAGTTTTGGATCAAACATATCCAATGTCAAAAGCGAGTCAAAACGATTGAAAGGTCTATCTGCAGCAGAGTAGTACAAACAATCATCTGTTAAGGACGCCAAAGCTACCAACACACCCTCAGGTACCAATATGGTGTTTCCCCAGGCTTTTTCACCTTCGCCCAAATATATACCCAAAGATTTACCCTGATCATCTCCTAGCCTCATATTTACCAAAACCACGAAAGCCAATCCTCTAGCCACAGTAAGACTCTTAGCTCTTCCTTCCAAGTGACCGCCTCGAATAATCCCTTTTGGAGCCTCAAACATATGAATACTTTTAGGCTCAAAACGATAACCTAAAAAATAAGTCAGCTCGGAAAAGTCAATCGGCTCAGACATCCAACCCTCATCACCTGAGTACTTCTTTGACTTCACCAAAACTACTCCATCAATAGCTAGCTTCTTATAATCTCGAGGTCCAACAAAGTTATTTTCTTCCACAATCAATATTATAGCTATTATTTTCCAATTGCCTAGTGATATAATCTTTAAATCTTATCCTTAGAGGAGTGTGACCTTTGAAAAAAAAGCTCGTTAAAATCCAATTTGAACACAATGATGTCCCTTATATCGCCCTTGTAAACAAAAACGTGCCAAATGCCATCATTCTCCCCGACCACACAGTACTACACACAAACTGTGTTGTCCTCCACGAAAAAACCGGCCGCCGTCAACGTGGTGCAGAGAGACACACCAAACAAATTTTTAACGGTATTGGTGAGCTTGTTCCCCTTGAAGTTCTCCACCAACCAGGAAACCGCAAACCATTTACTACTAGATTTCCCATCGTTTTTGCCGAACAAGAAAGCTCTATCTCAACCAACGAAATGCCAGAAGAAGCCTAAATTATCGTTAATGCCCCGCACCAGCGGGGCTTTTTATTAACATAATCTATAAAACTAACAACTTCACTCTTATAATAAAGAAAACAATACCTAAGACGTGCCTATTTTAAAAAAATTTGAGTAGTGAAAAAATCAGTATTTCTACAGTGAAAAATCCAGCTTCTCATAATCCCCGACTACAGCAATCGACATATTTTCTTTCTTAAATATCTCCGCCGCCAAGGCTTTTATTTCTTCGATACTCACCTTCTGCACTCTCTCGATAATTTCCTCGGGGGTATATATTTTCTCGCGGAAAAGTGAGTCTTCCAAAGCCGAACCAAGCACTTCTTCAGGTTTATCAAAATCCAAAGCAAGTCTTCCTCGGAAACAATCCTTGGCAATCTCTACCTCCTCAGAATTAATCTCCCATTTATTTCCTCCAGACAAACCCAAACTAATATCAGTAATCAGTTCTACAGCTTCATTTAACTTATTCTTTGGCAAACCCGCACCTACCATCACACTTCCAGCATCAGTAAACTGATCAGACCCTGACCTAACTGCATAAGCCCAGCCTCGCTCCTCTCGCACTTCTCTCATCAATCGAGACATCCAACCATCGCCATAGATTATGTTTAGTAGTTCCAAGGCAAAACGCCTCTCATCAGTCATCTTGATGCCCCTAAAAGCCATGTATACAGCGGCCTGCTCTACTTTACGAGTGACTAGTTTCACACGAGGCTCAGACTGCTCATTCCAGATAAATTTATCCTTCTCCGGCAAACTCTTTTTATCATCAATAAGCAAAGCAAACTCCTTTTCAATAAGTGCCAGCATTGCCTCATCGGATCCATAATCTCCCACAATGCCCAAAACCATGTTCTCTGCCACAAACCATTTATCAAAATAGGCTCGTAAGTCCTCTACAGTCATCGCCTTCAGACTTTCTACCGTACCGATGATTGGTCTGCCCATATTAGTTTTGCCATACAGAAGTTTTTCACACTCCTCTGCCGCTTTACTACTGGGTCTGTCTTCATACATATACAGCTCTTCCAGTATTGTTCCGCGCTCTTTATCAAAGTGTTCCTTAGGCAACACCGGCTCAGTCACTATCTGACCCACAATCTCTGTCGCCAAAGCAACATGACCTTTGTCCATCTTCACCCAAAAACCCATCTCATTCTGACCAGTATAGGCATTAAAAGCACCACCAACTCTCTCCACTGCCTCGTTAATATCGTGCATACCTGGATACTTTCTTGTTCCCTTAAAAACAAAATGTTCCAAAAAGTGCGCCGAACCTGCTTCTTTATCTGTTTCCTCTCGAGAACCAGTACCTATCATCACCCGCACTGTTACCGACTCTCTTTCTTCCGGTACAAAAACTACTCTTAACTTACCTAAGGTATATATTTTTGGTGAAAATCTCATCTCTCAATTGTACTGCCTATCAAAAATTTTTGCGACGAACTTAAAAAGTTTTGTTTCATAGTATATATCCAATTAAAAAATACTTCGCAAAGCCAAAAACCTAGTTTCTTGAGAAGTCGCAAACAAAGAAAAGGGGCTTGGTTCCTCACCTAGCCCCTTGTCTCTTTACAAACATACGAACAGTAGATACAAACGTAGACTTACGCGAACACAAACACTTGCAATGTGCAAACAAACCTAATCTTCAAGAAGCCGCAATCTGATCAGGATTATTGACAGTTAACTTATACGTCTACAAGCCACTTATCAAACAAGGCAAACTTCCAAGACAAGGATGTTCTTAGCATCCATAATCATAGTAATTGATTTTTTTCAAAACTACAAGTTCTTTTATTCTCTTTCTGTGAAAACTTGTATATTTTCACCATCAAAACTCACGCCTACACTTCCCAGAATGTCAGTTCTAAATACTTTTGCTCTTACTTGATCCAAACGCATCAAAGTGTCCCCACTCGGATGATCATAGCTGTTTTTCGCCCCAACAGACACAACTGCTATAGTTGGCTTCACTTTCTCTAGAAAAGAAATCGACGAACTAAATTTAGACCCATGATGAGGTACCTTTAACACACTTGTCTTTTTTAGCACTCCGGCATCAAGTAGTGCTAACTCTGTCTTTTCTCCAATGTCCGCTGTAAACAAAACAGAAAAATCAAAATACCTAACTAATACTACCATTGAGTTTTCATTTTCACTCTTTTCACTCTGAGAATTACTTCCTAGTACTTTTTCCTCACCTCTACCTCCCATCAATATATCAAAATATAAATCCTTATATCGATATACATCATTATCTCTCGTTTTTTCCACCACTCTGTCAACTTTGTATCGCTTTAATAATCCCTTTAAAGCACCATTGTGATCCTTCTGTGGATG
>DATIKJ010000048.1:0-4809 GCA_035477615.1 Spirochaetia bacterium
AAAAAACTTTCCTGTATCGCCGCCAGCATGGACTCCGGCGGTAAAACTGGCATTATTCGCTCTGATGAGCGTGACCAAGTCATCGCTATCTCCGATCTTCTTCGCACTCTCATCTCCCTCATTGTCAGTACCAATCACCAAAAAAATATCCAGGCCTTTACCGACCTCCTCTCTTTTACCGACGGCCGCCAGCGTAACCTCGGTTACACCATCTACTATGCCCTCCTGGAGATGTACCAAAACGACTTCATCAAGGCTCAAAAACACTTTGAGAGGCTTCTTGGAATCAAGTTTGACGGCACCGTAATTCCCGTCACCACAGACTCTAGCAATCTTTGTTTTGAAACCTGCGGTGGTACTGTCTTTCGCGGCGAACACGAACTCGACAAACAGTCTATGTCCAAAAACTCCATCGTTGATCTCTGGCTTGACCCAGACGTGCCTGCCACCCCCCAAGCCATCACTGCCATCGAAGCCGCCGACTACGTCATTTACTGCCCCGGCAGTCTCTATGGCTCTGTTTTAAGCAACTTCCTCCCTATAGGCATCAAGGAGGCTTTAGCGACCTCAAAAGCCCAAAAAATCCTCATAACTAATCTGGTTTCCAACCGCAACCAAACCCATCACTTCACTCCCGAAAAATACGTTTGTGCATTTCGCAAATACACCGGCCTCGAAAATCCAATAGATATCATCCTTGCTCCCCACATAGGCCAAAAAGCCTTCGAAAAGCGTTTTCCTAAAGTTGCCAAAGCCTACGCTCTCGAACATGCTCATTTCCTCGGCTGGACTGATAATGAACTTAAGGATACTAGAGATAAAGGTATCAAAGTATTAACTTCTGATATTATCTCCATCACGCCCCAGCTCAACCGTCTACGCCACGACTCCCGCAAACTAGCCAAGGTTTTTCGCAAACTGATCGGCTGAAGCCATGAAAAAACCCGCCATTTCTAGCGGGTTTTGTAAATCAATTGTTTCTATTTCTTAGTCCCCTTTTTCTTTTCCTTTTTCGGCTCTTCAGCCGAAACGGGAGCGGCAGGCTTAGGAGCCGGCTTGGGGCATTTACTCCGCCGGGCGGCAGAGCCGGGCTTCGCCACTTTGCGACCGGGAACGACGTTGCCACGAGTGGCTTCTTTCAAGGCGTTTTTGATATCGCTCTCAGCATAATGGCAATTCGGGCATTTTTTGTACACCCGTATTGTGCCATCGTAAATCTTACGCGGCACCAACGCTTTGCCACACTGGCAATTGCCCCAGGGAGTTTGAAGTTGGACAGAAAGCCGCTTGCCGGCATTGATCCAATCCACCACAACACGGTAATTCCCAGAGGATACTCCTTCGAGCCAGGTGGAAGATTCGACGCCGACGCCGGTCATAGTGAATTCTGCACCATATTTTTCTGTCCAGAATTGGACCTGGGCGTGTACCTTCTCACGAATCTCGCTGATTCGGGCTTCGGTGATCCGGCCGGATACCTCATAAAACAAAACGAGGACTTCCTGCTGGTTGATCTGCTCGTACGACAATTCTTCAGTTACCTCATCGAACCTGTGCTGGAACTTTTCTAGTTCCGCAGAGGCCAGCAATTTGCCGTATTCCCGAAGCATTTTCTGGACACACTCCATTTTCCGATTGAAAAACTGAACAGGGGTTTCTTTCAAGTTATCAGCGACCATTTTATCCTCCTCAAAAATAGAAAAAAAAGAAAATCAAAGTACAGATGGCTGAGCTAAGCCCAGCCTGTGAACATCGGTTCACAATACCCGATAATATACTACAAAACCCTCTAATTGTCAAGTATATAGGCCAAGTCGTAACGCACAAAAAACCCGCCATTAAGACGGGTATCAAAACTACTATGCCAAACCTTTATTTCTACCCCAGGTAAGGGCATCATCCACACTTCCCCATCTAGAAGCTAAAAGATGGCTCTCTATAAACTGGACTCCTCCCCACCAACGCTTACGAACAAATCCTAGATCGTTTTTTAGCAAATACAAAGTCAATTCGTCCCCATTTTTATTACACAAACAAATAGAGACCGGAAAAATTCGCTCTCCAGGTAAAAAATTCTTCATTTCCCCTCCTTTTATTTATCCTAAGCTTAAAATTTTCCTAAAATTCACGACTCTTGCGCCCTCGGGAACATCTTCTGGCGAAACTAAAACTATCTCACAGGGAGAATCGCTTTTATACAAATATATTCTTCCGCTCGGCACTTTCAAAAAATCCCCAGGCTGAATTTGCTCAGCATCTTTATCTTCAGGCACAAAAGAACCTCGCTCGTTCTTGATCCGAACCATGTATCCCATTTTTCACCTCGTTTTCTAAATGTACTTACTTTTCTCCGTATTTTATAACAAAAACCATACTCTCGTACAGAATGACACAAACAAACATTCTGCACCCCAGCATCTAAAAAACAAATTTTTATGTCAACTCATTTTATGTCTTCTAAGTTCGTTGCCCCTTTACACGAGCCTACGCAACCTTAAAAAACCCTGCATGCTTTGACTCAACCTTACTCAAATCTGTCCTTTTTGTTAAGGATACTGTCTGTGTATTCAACCGATAGTCACGAAGTACAGACACTGTTTTGCTCTGATCCTGATGATTAGGATCTTTCCCCGAAAATTCAAAGTGGGTGAACTGCCCGGACATCGGAAATGTCTGGGACTCCGCTCCCCATATAGATAGCTTGTAGAGGAAAAACCTCCCAATCTATCGCTCTCAGAGCAGTTTCATTTAATCACGCCGTGAAAACTAATGTCAAGTTGTCAACTCTCTACTATCTCAAAACTACCCTTCCATGTTAAAATACCTTGATATGCCTCGTCCACTTGAATTTGTACGCTCAGTTAGACTAGAATTAAAGCAAGTAAAATGGCCGTCTCACGAGACTGCCATAAAAATGACTATCCTTGTCATCATTACTAGCCTAGCCGTCGCACTCTATTCTGGAGGACTAGACTACCTCTTTACGACCATGCTTGCGAAAGCACTAAACCGTTAAAATGAAACTAAAAGAAGACAAAACCAAACAAATTGATGAACTTGTACCTAAAGTACAAGACCCTAATCATGTGGTCATCACCGACAATGCTCCTGCTTCAGCCAAGTGGTACGTCGTTCACACCCAGTCTGGTCACGAAAACCGTGTTTTAGTTACCCTTAAAACCAGAGTTGAGTCCATGGGCCTCGAAAACTACGTCTACGAGATCCTCATCCCTACCCAAGAAAAAATCAAAATCAACAAAGGTAAAAAGTCCACTATCAAAGAAAAACTTTTTCCCGGCTACATGCTCGTCCGCATGATCGTTACCGACGACTCCTGGCTCGCTGTTCGCACCACCCAAGGAGTTACCGGATTTGTCGGCACTGCCGACCAACCCACTCCTCTTCCCGAAAACGAAGTTAAAGCTATCACCGCTTTCGGTGAACAGGCCGCCCCCAAATTCCAAGCCGCTTTCACCATGGGCGAAGCTGTTCGGATTATCGAAGGACCTTTCACTGATCTTCTTGGTACTGTCTCAGCCATAGACGATGCCAAAGGCAAAGTCACTGTTCTCGTCAGTATCTTTGGTCGTGAAACCCCAGTCGAGCTCGACTTTTTGCAAATATCAAAAATATAATTTGTAATCCCTTCATAAGGCTCCATGAGCCAAGTACGAATAGTACTGTAGGCGAATGGTAAGTATGAGTGGGACTCCAAATTTCCAAGATTTAAACCACAAAAAAGGAGGCCGAAGCCCTCTTAAACTATTTACCTACAATCGAGTACTCAGAACAAGATACTGTCTCAGATCTAGTCAAATACTTCTCGGTTTCATCTTTTTCCTGCCAAACCCAGGATAAAATACTCCGATGTCCTATTGAAACATGTTCAATTTTCACACCATTGAGTGTTTCTGTATCAATAATCTTGACCCCCTGTTGATAGCACTCCAATCTAGTTGGTTCTTTTTTTATCACTGGAGCAGGAACAGGTTCACAGCCCAATAAGATAAAAACCACTACTATTGCAAAGACAAAAAACAAAACTAAGTTTTTCATTACTCCTCCTCAGGGAAATATTATTTCAAAGTTAACCAATAGTCCTATAATACCACAACTACGCCTGAAAGTCAACTTATCACCCACTCGACTTGACTCTCTCACAATTATTTGGCATAGTTAAATCATCTCTGCCATGAAAAACTTAAACAGTGAAGAAACGCTCTGGGTAATCCTCCCCATCCTTCTTGTGGTTGGTATTCTCATTGCCAGCATCATCATCCTTCCCCAAACTCAGATCGAGAATAGAAGCAAGGCTTCCGAACCTACTGCTGTCCCTACCAAGGTTGTCCTCCCCACAGTAACCCCAACTATCACCGGCCCCGAAGTCATCTGCTCCTCCCTTTACTCTCCAGTTTGTAGCCAGAACGGCGTCACTTATCTCAGTGAGTGTGAAGCCAATCAAGCTGGTGTCACCGTCTTCACCAAAGGTGAATGTCCCAAAACCAAAGCTACTCCTACACAAATTCCAACCCCAACTCCCAAAGTACTTCTTCCTGAATCCAACTAACTCCACTTTTTTCATACTTCTAAAAAAATCTAAATTTCTACAAGCAATTTTTTATGTTAAAATATGCCTACCTCGACAAAGTTGAGGGAGCTTACCAAAAGGTAAAGCGAACTAGGTATATCTGCAAACTAATATATTAAACCTGGTCACTCTTTCCTTTTTGTGTGGCTGTTAAAAACAAATAAACAATAAACATGGCAAAAAAAGTCAAAGCCATCCTGAAGCTCAACCTTCCGGCCGGC
>DATIKJ010000049.1:0-2241 GCA_035477615.1 Spirochaetia bacterium
GAAAATTGACCCAGACAATATGGCTAACTTTCTGATCCCTGGAAGTTATTTACCAATGGGGATATTATTGATGGGAGGAATTTTCTGGTTGTTGTCGATTTTAACTTTGTCCTCTATTAGAGCATTGCGTTGGACCTTGGGAATAATGGCTTTTGTTTATTTACGGATTGGAGGACTCGGGTCAATCTTAAACGGAGTCTTGATTTTAGGACTTTTAATTTTGTGGGAAGTGTATTTGTATAAGAATAAACCGAAGGAGACTGTGTTACACTTTGATTGATTAAAGTTATTATTTAGGACAGAAAATGCAACTTTCAAACAATCCGCTTAATAAAAATATTGAGAAACAGTTATCAGAGATGATGTACGGTATTTTGGCCGAATTAAATTCTCCTGAAGAAGTCAAAATGGTAATGAGTGATGTTTTGACTGAGGGAGAAAGAATGGCAATTTTGAAACGCTTGGGAATTGCAGTGTACTTGGATAAAGGGAGAAGTTATGAAGATATTAAAAATAATGTCAAGGTTAGTTCGGCAACGATTGCGTCGGTGGCTGAAAACTTAGGTAACTCTGGATGGCAGGAAATGATCAAACGAATTAAAGCTGAGGAATGGGCCTCTGAGTGGACTGGGAAAATTTCGGATAGAGTTAAAAAAATATTTGGATAAGGAATTAGATATTAAGGTAGAATTGAGGCATGGGAAAGTATTACATCACAACAACCTTACCGTATGTTAATTCATCTCCGCATATTGGCTTTGCAATGGAGATAGTGCGTGCGGACGTGATGGCCCGTCTACATAGGGCTTTAGGAGACGAGGTGTTTTTTAACACGGGAACAGACGAACATGGTCAGAAAATTTATCAAAAGGCACTGGATCTTGGAGTTGACCCACAAAAATATTGTGATGAAAATGCAGCCAAGTTTTCGATTTTAAAAGAAGCCTTAAATCTTTCTTTTAATAGTTTTATTCGAACGACTGATGAACATCACATAAAGGCAGCTCAGACATTTTGGATGTTGTGTGATGATAATGGCGATATTTATAAAAAGAGTTACAAAATTAAGTACTGTGTAGGGTGTGAGTTAGAAAAGACTGATTCTGAATTGGTAGATGGTAAGTGTCCAATACATCCCCAACAGGAATTGGAAACTCGGGAAGAGGAAAATTATTTCTTTAGATTTTCGAAGTACCAGGAAAAACTTTTGGAACTTTACAAAAATCAACCTGAGTTTGTACAACCAGATTTTCGTCAGAACGAGATGAAGATTTTTGTAGAGAGCGGTTTACAAGACTTTAGTATTTCTCGTCTTAAGGAAAAGATGTCTTGGGGGATTCCGGTTCCAGGAGACTCGGATCAAGTAATGTATGTTTGGTTTGATGCCCTAATTAATTACATATCGTGTCTTGGGTGGCCTGAAGATGAAGCAAAATTTGCAGAATTTTGGCCTGGAGTACAAGTCTGTGGAAAGGATAATCTGCGACAACAAACAGCGATGTGGCAAGCGATGTTGATGTCGGCGGATTTGCCAAACTCAAAACAAGTGTTTGTGGAGGGTTTTATTACCTCCGATGGAGCCAAGATGAGTAAGAGTGCAGGAAATGTGATTGATCCTTTGGAGTATGTAGCAAAATATGGTACTGATGCAGTGCGATATTTCCTGACAGCCGAGTTGTCTGTTTTTGAAGACTCTGATATGACACGAGAGAGATTTGAAGAAGCATTCCAGGCGAGTTTGGCTAATGGTATTGGTAACTTGTGTGCTCGAGTAGCGGCTATGTCAGAAAAAGAATCATTGATGGTGCCGTCAGAAAAATTGAGTATTAGGAAAGAAATAGTGGATAAATTGGGAAGATACAGATTTGACGAGGCAATGTCTTTGATTTGGGAGGATATAAAGAAAGCGGACTCTTTGATTAATCAAAGACAAGTCTGGAAACTTGAAGGTGAAGAAAAAAAGACAGTTTTAACTGAACTGGTGAAAATTATTCGCCAGATTGGAACTGACCTCTCGCCTTTTATGCCTGAAACGGCTGAAAAAATTATGGCTCAGTACGGAGTGGAGGAAATAAAGAAGGCAGAAAATTTATTCCAAAGATTGATTTAGTTTTGTTTGTGATAGAATGTTTCCAAACTTAAAGCACTCTAAAAGGAGGATATTTTGGAAGGAAAAATTGTATCTCAGATGCAATTTGGTGGTGGAGTACGTGATTATGTGAGATTTGGAAAAGAAATAAA
>DATIKJ010000050.1:0-6580 GCA_035477615.1 Spirochaetia bacterium
CTACCCCTTGAAAAGGGTACAATACAGTAAGTGCAAAATGAATTACAACCAGTAGAGATGGGTACCCAAGCACTTTCCTTATCAGTTCTAACTGATTTTTGATTAAAACCAACTTCGGCTATGGGAAGAATTTCGTCAACCTCAGGAAGAAGTGCTCTAATTTCTTTTTCATTGAAGTGAAGCATACAACCGGTGAGAATTATCTTTGGTTTGTTTTTTCGACTTTCAACAAGATACTTGTTTAGATTGAGAATAAAACCGCGGACACGATCTTCAGCTGACTGTCTCACAGAGCAAGTATTTAGTACAATCTCATCCGCTTCTTGCCATTTTTTAGTTTCTGTATAGCCTCTTGCAAAATAGTCACCAAGAATCCTTTCGGAGTCCGACTTGTTTGCCTGACAACCGAAAGTTTTTATGAATACAGAAGGCATTTACCAAACCTTCTTTTTTAAAGGTTTACCAACATGGAAATTAATGACTTTGTGTCCTTTTACAACCTGACGTTTGTTTTCGTTGCCGAAAGGAACAACTTGTTTGTCGTTTACTTTTCCAACATAGAAAGTACCAAAACCGGAAATTACTACTTTCTCTCCTTTACCTAGAGCGATAATTGATTCTTCAAAAAAAGTGTCAACAGTTTCTTTAACTGCCTTTTTGGTTAAGTGTACCTTTTTTGACACTATGCCGATGAGTGTTTGTTTGGTCATATGTTTTCACCCTCTTAAGGTGACTGGGCAGATACTATTAATTAATTTAGCTGATGTTACCATCAAAAGATAGTTTTATGCAAGTCTTAGCTCGCAATCTCAGATGCTCGTGTTTCACGAATGACATTTACTTTGACTGTTCCAGGGAAAGTCATTGTTGATCTAATCTCATCACGAATGGCTTGAGCAAGAATAGAAAGTTGATCATCACCAGCTTTACCAGGATTGACAATGACGCGAATTTCTCTTCCGGCAGAGATAGCATAGGCGTCTTCTACTTCAGGATGTTTTTTAGCAATCTCTTCAAGTTGCTTGATTCTTTTGCCATACTCTTCGGTGTTTTCGTGTCGGGCTCCAGGTCGAGAACCTGAAATTGCATCTGAGATATATACCAACATTGACTCAACTGAAGAAAATTCTTCATCTTCATGATGTTGAGCCACGCAGTCGATAGCGGCTTGAGGAAGATTATATTTTTTTAAGTAATTTACTCCTAACTCAACATGATTACCCTCACCTTCGATTACTTTTCCAATATCATGTAATAAGCACCCTAAACGAATTGTATCAATATTGGCACCAACCTCGTTACCAAGTTTAATACCAATTCTGGTTTCTTCAAGAGTATGACTTATCATATTTTGACCATAAGAGGTGCGGAATTTAAAACGACCAAGAACTGCAATAACGTCTCGTGGCATGTTGTAAACACCAACGGCATGACAAAGTTTTTGACCTTCTTGAAACATTAGTTGTTCAACATCGCGACGGGCTCTGTCGAAGTATTCTTCAATACGAGCTGGATGAATACGGCCGTCTTTAATTAGACGAATTAGGGTAACACGAGCAATTTCGCGTCTGACTGGATCAAAACTACTAAGTTTAACTTCGTCTGGCGAGTCGTCCATGGAAACATCACAACCGGAGACTTTTTCAAAAATACGAATATTACGGCCGTCTTTTCCAATTATTCGCCCTTTAGTTTCTTCGTCTGGGATTGGAACGGTGGAAATAGTATACTCAGCAACATAATCAGTGGCTCCGGCTCGCATAGAGTCAACTAAGATTTCTCTGGCCAAATCTTCTGCTTCAAGTTTGGCTTTTTCTTCAGTTTCTTTAATAATTCTGGCAATTTCTTGAGAAGATCCTTTCTCTACTTGAGCAAGTAGTTCTTTTTTGGCTTGTTCAGTGGTTAGAGAAGCGATTTTTTCAAGTTTTTTGGCCATGGCTGTTTCTTGATCAGCGATTTTGGCTAGAGCAATGTCAGCTTGTTTTTGTTGTTCTTCTAAAGATAGTTTTTGCTTTTTTACTTGATCTTCAATGACTTGAATTCCTTGTTGTTTTTGTGCTAAAGCTTTGACTCTGGTTTCGATGTCTTCGAGCTGGAGACGAGCATCTTTTATGGCTTGATCTTTGAGTTTGAAGGCTTCATCTTTGGCTGCTAGAATAATTTCTCTGGCCTGATTTTGGGCCTGAGCCTGGGCTTGGGCAATAATCGTGGTAGTGTCAACTGAAGGAGTGACTACTTTGAGTTCTTCTTTTTTGACCGGTACAGATTCGGAGGTAGCGTGCTTTTTGACAGATTGGGTGGATACGGAAGTAGCCTTAAAAAGGTTTGTTTTGAAAATTGATAGTAAAGACATTGGTTTATATACAAAATATTAACCTAGTCTAAAGAGCCTACTTGAAACAGCGCAAGCTCAGCCGCAGAGCGACTGAATTATTTTTTTATTGGTATGACTTAAATCGAACATTGCGTAATTTTAAGATTGACTTCTTAGATTAGTATCCATATTTTAGTCTTCTAGATACTCCACGTCAAATAGTTTATTGATTACTGAGGACCCAAAGCCACGAGCATATAGCTTGGAAATGAGTTTGTATTTGTCCAGTTTGTGGTTTTTGAGGCTAAATCTTTGGACTGCTTCAAGTTGTTTTTGAGTGTCAGCTTCCTCTAGAGCAAATCCAATTGTTTCCTTACTAATCTTCAAACGGCTAAGTTTTAAGCTAATTACCCTTGGACCATAGCATTTGTTAAGCTGTCGTCTGGCATAAGCTTGGGCAAGATATCGATCATCGAGATAACCTGATTTTTTGAGATCTTTCAAAATATCTAAAATAATGTCAGATGGGTCAGAAATATTTAGTTTTTTGGCTCTAAGAACAAGTTTTTGACGTATTATTTCCTCAAAATATGGTCTTCGACTAAGGCAAAAGGCTGCATATTTTATTAGACTAGAGCGGGTCTCACTTGGTGATTCAGCTCTCGGCATTTACCTTGGCAACAACTTCTTTCTTTATTTTCTCCATTAGTTCTGGTTTTTCGGTCAGTATTGCTTTGGCTGCTTCTCTCCCCTGAGCAATGGTTTCTCCACCATATTTTAAGAAAGCGCCAGCTTTTTCGATGATTTCGTAGGCAATGGCAGTGTCAAGGAGATCTCCGATTTTACTGATGCCCCCAATATTAAGAATATCGAACTCGGCTGATCTAAAAGGAGAAGCGACTTTGTTTTTGACAATCTTGGCACGATGACGAGAACCAATAATATCTTCACCTTCTTGAATATTGCCAATCTTACGCATATCAATACGAATTGAAGCATAAAATTTGAGAGCTTTACCACCTGTAGTGACTTCTGGATTACCAAACATGACGCCGATTTTGTCACGGAGCTGGTTGGTAAAAATGACAATGCATTTACTTTTGGAAATTGCACCTGTGATTTTACGAAGCGCTTGACTCATAAGCCTGGCTTGCATACCCATGGAAGCATCGCCCATTTCTCCTTCAATTTCGGCCTTGGGAACGAGAGCAGCGACGGAGTCTATGACGACGACATCGACACCGCCAGATCGGATAAGAGTTTCGGCAATTTCGAGGGCTTGTTCGCCATTGTCAGGCTGGGAAAGCAATAGACTGTCTAAATCTACTCCAATAGATTTGGCTCTTGTTGGGTCGACAGCATGTTCGGCATCTATAAAAGCAGCAACTCCACCAGCTTTTTGGGCTTCAGAAATAACGTGAAGAGCAAGAGTTGTTTTACCTGAAGCCTCTGGACCGTAGATCTCAATAATTCTACCTTTTGGGAAACCACCAATTCCTAGTGCAAGATCTAGACTAATACAACCTGAAGAAATGACTGGGATTTTTTCATTGATTTTATCTGACCCCATACGCATAATGGCGCCTTCACCATACTGTTTGGTAATTTGCTGCATAGCGATCTTTACTGCAGTAAGACGATCATCATTGTTGCTAACTTGGACTACTTTAGCTTTTTCTTCTTTGGATTTTTTAGGCATAAGCTTTCGGGTTTTTTACTAATCTACAAATCATTATAGATATCTTAAGATTTTTTGCAATAGGGTTATGGAAAGGCTGTTCACATGTTAAAATAGCCATGTTAGTTTAAACTACATTTTTCGGGGTATAGTATAACGGCAGTATGCGCGCATGGGGTGCGCGCGATCTCAGTTCAATTCTGAGTACCCCGACAATAATGGCTCTAGTATAAGAGCTTGCTCGTCATCTTTTCAATAATATTCATTATTGAAATATTATTCCTGCGCTTCCTCTTATATTCGCTCATAACTTCGTTATGATGCTTGAATATAACGGCAGTATGCGCGCATGGGGTGCGCGCGATCTCAGTTCAATTCTGAGTACCCCGACTTAATAGTAATTATTTCTTTTCCGGAGACAGTGAGAGAAGGAAGGCGCCTAGTCCCATACAGAATGAGGCAAAAGCAATCATCCAGCCCACGACGGGAATAATGGATACCAACCCTAACAGGGTGACTCCAAGAAGCATTTGGGCGTAAAGATTACTGTTCTTTTTTTGGAAGACTTTTTCTAATACTAGTTTTCCATATATGGCTGAAGGATAGAGGGAAGCTATGAACAAAGCGATAATGTAAACAAACAAAGAAATCATAGCCAAAGGCATACCGATGAGAGTAATCATGACAATTATGAGTGCAATTGGAGCTGTAATTAGAACTGCAAAACCAATCAAGCCAGAAACTAATGGCTTGGCTGAAATTTGAGCAATTCTTTTTTCTGTATTTTTTCTATCGAGATAGATTAGGAATAAACCGAGGACTGCAAAAGATAGAATTCCATAGATGGTTTTATACACCATTGCTTCACCTGCAAATCTAACCATGTCTTCTTTTTTCATCTCTGGTTTTGAAGATGTTTTGATATCGTGTCTTGTAATAGTACCTTTGACATTTTTTTGGTCAACTGATACTTTTGAAGTTTCTTCAAGATAGTAATCAAAATTGCCACCAACTTTGGCAGTCTCTAAGACAGAGATATTTGTACCAGTGATGGTAGCATTTCGAAGGAGAGATCCGGTGATTTTAATACTTTCTCCTGCTCCGGCAAGATCACGACCCATCATTCCGCCCAATTGGACGCTTTGAACTCCAAACATGATGTCTCCTTTGATGTTTGACTTGGGTCCTAGCACTAAACTTTGTGAAGCAGTCATGAGATTTCTGGAAATTTGATTTGTGACTTCGATAGATTGACCAGCGACACGGACATTACCATCGACTGGACCATTTACTTTAATATTTTGACCAACACAAAGAATATCTCCTTTGACGGTACCGTTTACAATAATGTCTCGGCCTGCACATAAGAGATCACCATTGATATTGGCATCGATGGTGAGGGATTGACCTGCAATGACAACCATTTCATTTATTATTTTTTCTTTGGGCAAAACAAGATTGTCACCTGACTGAAAAAGGAAGGCACTGACGGGAGAGACGGAAACATAAATAAATAATAAAGCGGGAAGTGTCGCAGCAAAAAAGTTAATAAATTTTTTCATACTACTTTGAATATATCGCAAAATGTAATGGTTTACAAAATTAAGATAGAATAAACCTAATGAAAATATTGGTAACCGGTGGTGCAGGACATGTTGGATCTCACATTATTGAACAGCTAGTAAAAGATCCAAAGAATAGTGTGACTTCTCTAGATAATTATTTTAATGGCAGTACAGAAAATCATATAAAAGGAGCTGAGTATCGAAATGGGCACACAAAAGATATTGAAGCATTAATTTCTGAAACTCCTGATGTGATTTATCACCTGGGTGAGTATGCAAGAGTTTCGCCTTCATTTGATGATGTAGAGAGTGTGTTTGATATGAACATCGTGGGTACTTTTGCTGTAGTAGAGTATTGCAGAAAACGTAGTGTTGGAAAGTTAGTATATGCTGCTTCGAGTACAAAATTTGCTATTGAAGGAGATGGGCGTCATCAGAATCCATACTCATTTTCTAAAGCAACAAATGTAGATTTAATTAATAATTATGGTCGTTGGTATAACTTGCCTTACGCAATTTGTTATTTTTATAATGCTTTTGGACCAAGAGAAAAAGGAGTGGGAAAATATGCAACTTTGATTGCAAAATTTGAACAAGAGTATCTTAATGAAGAACCTTTAATTGTCGTAAAACCTGGAACACAAAAGAGAAATTTTACATTTGTTGGGGACTTGGCTCAAGGAATAATCGAGACTGCAAAGAGAGGTCAGGGGGATGGCTATACACTGGGAAACTCTAATGAGTACTCAGTAGAAGAGATCGCCGAAGCTTTTGGAGGACCTATTAAGTATGTTGATGGTTATCCTGGAAGAGCTGAGTCTGGAGAGGCTCCTAAAAAAGCACGAGAAGAACTTGGGTGGAATACTACTGTTGATATTTTGGACTATATTAAAGATTTTGTGGAAAAACATCCTCGAAAATAGAGAGTTTTTTAAAGCTTTATTTCACTAATTTGGGCTGACCAAAGTCAAATATTTTTGTAGAAAATACTTCTTTTTTAATTAGTATATTGTTTTCATAAGT
>DATIKJ010000051.1:0-66166 GCA_035477615.1 Spirochaetia bacterium
TCT
Source organism: Spirochaetia bacterium (assembly GCA_035477615.1). Classification (GTDB taxonomy): domain Bacteria; phylum Patescibacteriota; class Microgenomatia; order UBA1400; family MFAQ01; genus UBA2277. The sequence goes on from DATIKJ010000051.1 coordinate 4, forward strand.
TCAATCTGCTCACGAGAAAGTATTGGTCTCTCTCCATCTTTATCCGAAGTGTCTCCTACCAAAGCTGTGCCATCACCAATGAGAAATGTAACATTGTGCCCCAAATCAGCCAGTATTTGTAGTTTTCTCAAAGGAAAAGCGTGTCCCAGATGAATCTTTGTTGCGGTTGGATCAATTCCCAAATATACATTCAAAACCTTTCCGGAACTTAGCTGTTTCCTTACTTCCTCTTTATTAGGCACAATGTTTTCCACTCCACGAGTCAGAAAACTTTCAATTTTTGCCTGTTTTTCACTTTCGATCATATCTTATTTTATTATGTTTCTAACAAAAAACCCTACCAGGTTAAATTTGTTACTTTAAACAATAAAAAAAGCCCCCGATAAAATCGAGGGCCAAGGGTAAAAACATTATGGATCAAATAACTTAGTTACACACTGCAGCGAACCGCCAGCGCGAAACCCAATAATTTTCCCACCAAAAAAGATCGAGACGACGGTGACCTCCACCATTGTCGAGATTTGGTACTAAAATATGACCATAAGAATCACACCAGGTAGAGCCGAGTGCAACAATCCAGTCCTTATTCTGAATCTCTGGATACTGAGTCCCCAAAGAGAGTAATTCTTTAAGATTAATTGAACACAGACCCAGCCTTTCCAACCCTTTCAGTACATCTTCTACACTTACTACGACCCGATTAAAACCAACCAAGAAAATTTCCTTCTGGATAATTCCCTTCTCAGAAGAAGGAAAATTATCAGAAGTAATATTATCGTTCTTCCAATAATATCCTCCCTCATTAATCATTTCTTCTACAGACTTATCGTAGTCAACACTGATTAAATGAGTTGAGGAAATAAATGGTAAGGGTGGATCAAGTTGTTTAAAAATGGGTGTTGCCAATTTTTCACTCCTTTTTATACATCTTAAGATGAGAAATGTTTTAAGGAACTACAAAACTAGAGTGTACTGTAACCTAATATAGGCTGTTTGTCAAACCTAGACCCTAGTTAGCTATCTTATTCTCCACTTCCTTTTCCACCTTACTAGTAAAGTTCTCAACAGTCATTAAACCTAAGTCTTTCTGACCACGCTGTCTCACAGATACTTGTTTTGCCTCCGCTTCTTTTTCACCCACGATTAACATGTATGGCACTTTAGAAGCTTCGGCATTACGAATTTTCTTTCCCAAAGAGTCAGCATCACGATTCAGCTCCACACGAATTCCCTTTTCCTGAAGCTGTTTCAACACACTTTCCGAATACTCTATCGTTTTCTCGGAAATCGGTAATATCGTCACCTGTACTGGAGACAACCAAACAGGAAATGCTCCTCCATAGTGTTCAATCAAAACCATCATCATTCGCTCAGCCGATCCGATAATTGCTCGATGCAACATAACTGGACGTTTTTGTGTACCATCTTGATCTGTATACACCAAATTAAATCTTTCTGGCATTACATAGTCAATCTGCACCGTCGATAACTGCCATTCACGACCCAAAGCATCTGTTGCAATCAAGTCCATCTTAGGAGCATAAAAAGCTGCCTCTCCTGGTCCTTGAAAATACTCGATCTCGTTTCTTTCCATAATTACCTCAGCCCACTTCTCCACCTTATCCCACATTTTCGGATCCCCCAAAAACTTCTCTGGATGCTGAGGATCTCTTGTTGATAGTCTGTACTTATACTTAAAACCAAATGTTTCCATGATTTTCTTCGTCATCTGCAAGGCCATATCAATCTCTGCGTCAACTTGATCTTCTCGACAAAAAACATGACAGTCATCTTGAGAAAATGCTCTTGCTCTAGCAAGACCTGCCAACTCACCTGGTTTCTCATCACGATACAACATTGCAAAGTCAGTAAAGCGCAAAGGCAAATCACGATAACTTCTTGGTTGGGCTGCATAAATCTGAGTATGCTGTGGACAGTTCATTGGTTTCAAAAACATTTCCTCATCGGAAAAATTAGAGACTACTCTAAACATTGAATCCTTATATTTGTCATAATGTCCCGATGTTTTAAATAGTTCTGCTTTAGCAATCTGCGGTGTCCATACTTGGGTATAGCCTTCCTTAATTTGCATCTCCTCAACATAGTTATTCAAAGTCCTTCGAATAAAGGCTCCTTTTGGAGAATACAAAGGTAAACCAGAACCAATTAAATCTGAAAAAGAAAACAGATCTAATTCCTTTCCCAGTTTCCTATGATCTCTCTTTCTTGCTTCTTCCACCAAAGACACATAATTATCCAACTCTTCTTGAGTTTCAAAAGCTGTCCCGTAAATTCTTGTCAACATCTTATTCTTCTCGTCCCCATGCCAATATGCACCGGCAATAGACAAGAGTTTAAAAGCTTTCACTTCAATGGTTCTCGCTACATGAGGTCCTGCACAAACATCCACAAAAGATCCTCCACTTCCAGGGTCTCCGGTCCAGTAAACTAAAATTTCTTCGTTTTCCTTTTCAGCCTTATCAATCCACTCTTGCTTGTATGGGTTGTCAGCAAACATCTCTCTTGCCTTACTCGCCGTTACAATCATTTTTTCAAAAGGCAAATTACTCTGCACGATTTTTCTCATTTCCTTCTCAATTTTTGGAAAATCTTGTTCAGTTACTTTAAATCCATTAGTTGTGTCAAAGTCAAAATAAAAGCCTGTATCGATGGCTGGACCCATGGCCTTCAGAATTTGACCAGGCCATAGTCTCTCCATCGCCTGAGTTAATATATGTTCGGCACTATGTCTTAGTGCATGTAGTTTGTTTTCTTCCATCGTTTTTTAATTAAATAACAAAAAACTACCCTTACTGCAAGAACCCTTCCGGGTGGTTCCATCTTGCTTGCTAGGTAGCCTCTTAATTAAACCGTTGGTGGTTTCTCCCTGCTTTTCCTTGGTTGGTAGCCAAATCATCAAAGCAATTCAACTAAGAGAATTATACACTCCTAACGATAGTGATTTGTTATTAAAATTATCTCGATTGTTTCTTTATCGGACAAAAATTTCAATAAGGCACGATATTGCCGATCAATCCTAATACTATATAGCCTTCTACTTTTTGGCTCTAATAGCTCTAGGTTCAAACTTGGATGTCTGGGATTTTCCCTAAGATAATCCATTTGCTTCTCAAACTTCCGTTTCAAACCGTACCTTTTCAATTTTATTTCAATATCTTTCCTCAAAGGCAAGACCTCAAACATTTCTCTTTTTTAGCGCCTTACTTTTCTTTAAGCCTTCTTCCAAATCCTTGAGAAAATTTTCACTGTATTTACCGGTTTCTCGAAAATCATTAACCACATCATCGGGTTTATCGGCTGGGTTGGCTACTAAAAATGGAAAATCACCCATCTCTTCTGATATAGCTTTACTTTTAAGTACAAAGCGCAAAGCTGATCTCACGAACTCACTTCTATTGGCATAGCCATATCTTTCAACCATTAGATCTACGTCTTGTATTTGTTTTTCTGGTAGAGATACATTCATCATTGCCATAACAATACTATACCATGTTTGTCAATCTTTGTCAATCATTGACAAGAATTCTATAATTCTATTCCTATCTCTTAATCTTTCTTAACTCTCAAGGGAGGAAATAGCGTTCCTTCACGAGCCGACACATCTTCCATAAACCAGAAGAGTCTCTCCGACATGCCAAAACCTGAAGTTGGTGGCATTCCATACGAAAGCATTTCCACGAAATCAGTATCCATCATCTGTGCTTCTTCGTCGCCTTTTTCTCTAGCCTTTTGTTGTTCTTCAAATCGAGATCTCTGATCGATCGGATCATTTAATTCTGAGTAACCATTCCCTAGTTCCGACCCTGCCAAAATAATATGAAATCTTTCGGTGATTTCAGGATCTTCTGCTTTACTCTTCGCCAAAGGCGACATAAATTTTGGTTCATTGAGAAGAAATGCAGGTCCTGCAATTGTCTTCCGCACTATCTTCCAGCAATTATCGATCAAACGCGCTCGATTAATTTCTCCAGTCAGTTTCACCCCCGCCTTTCTGATTGCTTCAACCATCTCTGCTTCTGTAGAGTTCACAATATCAATTGCAATTTTTTCTTTGATCACTTTCAGATAATCGATCTCTTTCCAATCATCAGCCAAGTCATACTCCATTCCTCGACTGACAAATTTTGTCTTTCCATAAACTTCTTTCGCCAAATGACGATAAAGTTCACGGGTCAACTGCATATTGTCTCGATAGTCAGCAAACGCCCAGTACCACTCCAAAGAATAGTACTCTGGCAGATGTTCGTCATCCATTCCTTCATTCCGAAAGTTTGGTGCCAAGGTATATATCTTTTCAAAACCCGCTCCAATTAGTCTCTTTTGATAGAGCTCGGTAGAAATGCGCAAATAGAAATCTTGATCAATAGCATTCATGTGGGTCATAAATGGTTTGGCATCTGCCCCTCCAGTTACCGACTCCAATACTGGTGTTTCTACTTCAATAAACCCCTTACTTGCCATATATTTTCGACACTCACTCCAAAACTTTGCCTTTCTCTCAAATCGCGCAATCTTCTCAGGGCTCATCAATAGATCCAGATATCTTTTTCGAAAAGCCTCATCAGGGTCGACAATCCCCACCCATTTTTCAGGTAAGGGGAGTCTTGCTTTAGTTAATATCTTAATTTCTTTTACTTGTAGTGATACTTCACCAGTTCTGGTTTTTACCACTTCTCCTGTCGCTTGAATAATGTCTCCGATGTCTAAATAGTCCAATTCCATAAACCCTAGTGTCTGTCTGGCCTTATCCGCCTTACTCATCGAATCAGCTCGAATAAACAACTGGATCTTGCCTGATTGATCTTGAATTTGTCCAAAAATAAGTTTGCCGTGTTCTCTCCATGCCATAATTCTCCCTGCCAAAGTTAATGTCTTCCCTTCATACTTCTCAAAATTACTCACCACCTCCATATTGGCAGCCTCTTTTACTGAGCGTGCTGGATACAAATCAATCCCCATCTTTTGAAGAGCTTCTACTTTTTTTTCTCGTTCCTTTAGAATTTCATCCAATCTACTTGCCATGCTCCAATTATACAAGCTCTAACGCTACATCTTCTCTACCGTCTCGATCCCTAAGAAACTCAATCCTTTTTTAATCACTTCTCCTGTTAGTAATGTTAACCTCAAACGCAAACTTTGGTTTTCTACTCCAATTACTTTATTCCTTTCATAAAATCCATTAAACTTTTGCGCTGTTTCAAATAGATATGCACATACTTGTTGTGGTGCAAAGTTCCTGGCAGCCGACTCCACTATTTCCCCTTCCGCAAATCGCAGTAGCAACCATCTTGCTAGTATTTTTTCGTCTTCATTGGCGAATGTCTTTCCATCATCACCAATCTTTTCTATATTTTCCCCAGACTTATTTAATATGCCTCGTGTCCTCACATACACATACTGTAGATATGGTGCGCTGTTTCCTTCCATTGATAAAGCCTCATCCCATTTAAAAATATAGTCCATCCCAGGGGATCTTTTCAATTCGTTATACTTCACTGCTCCAATAGAAATTATCTCTCCACCCACCGCTTTTTCTTCTGCTCTATTGAGTAAATCTTCCAGTTTAATCGTCATTCCTTTTCTAGTACTCATCTTCCCTTCAGGTAAACTCAAAAGTCCGTGGGCCACATGGACAAACTCTACTTTGCTTGTCTCTTCCGGCCATAGTTTTTTCACTGTCGCAAACACTTGTCTCATATGGAGTTTCTGCTCCCCTCCAATTTCGTAAATAAATAAATCCGACTTCAAACTAGGATCATCCAATCTTCTCCTAATAGTTGCCAAGTCTCTTGTAAAGTAAGTTGTCGACCCATCACTTTTCACTAGCATCGCTGGTGGCATTTCTTCTTTCCCATTCTCGCCTTTAAACTCCACAATCAAAGCTCCTTCTTCACCCACAGACGATACTCCTTTATTTTTTGCCTCTTCAATTATTCTTGGCATCATACTCTCATATACCGACTCACCTAACGTATTCTCAAACTCCACTCCCAGCTTTTTATAAATCTGCTCAAATTCCTTCATTGAAATATCCCAAGATTTTTTCCATATCTCCCTGGCAGTTGTGTCTCCCTTTTCTAATCTGAGGAATGCTTCTTTTGCTTTATTTCTTAACTCAGGATCTGTTTCAATCCTTTTATTAAAGTCCACATATATTTCCTCCAGTTTATTAATGTCCACACCACTCCAGTCAAAATTGGGTTTTTCCTCAACTGCCGCAATGATCATCCCAAACTGCGTTCCCCAGTCCCCTAGATGATTATCATTAGTCACTCTCTCAGCTCCGGTGTGTTTGTATAGATTAAAAATTGCTTGGCCAATAATTGTCGATCGCAAATGCCCCACAGAAAAACGCTTGGCAATGTTAGGCGATGAATACTCTACCAATATTTTTTTCCCTTTCATAAAATCACTATCTCCCAAACAATCTCCTGATTTCAAAGTCTCATTCAATTTTTCTATCAATATCTCGTCCTTAACCCAAAAATTGATAAACCCCGGACCAGCCACTTGAATTTTTTCCCCGTCAACAATTCTCATCAGTTCCTTATTTCCTTGCAGTTTGTTCACCAAATCAACCGCCAGCTCCCGAGGATTTCTCCCAAGTTCCTTGGCCATCACCATGGCTATATTCGTCGAGTAGTCTCCCATCTTCTCATCAGCCGGATGTTCCACGTTAAACTCCTTACCTAAAGACAACTCCTCAATCGCTTTTCTTATTTCTTCTTTAACTTTCATATTGATTTAACAAATTAAAACCCCTCACTTAAACCTCGATAATTAATCTTAGCTTAAGTCAGGGGTTCTTGAGAGAACGGTACCACCCTTCCATACTCTTTGTGCTATTACGGGCTACCCCGATGAATTTCTTCACTTGCTCCGAAGATCGCGACTCTTCATCAACGCTACTCATATTTTACTCCTAATACATCTATTTGTGCTCTTCCAAATATTTCTCCGCATCCAGCGCTGCCTGACAACCCATTCCTGCGGCTGTAATCGCTTGTCTATATCTATAATCCACCACGTCTCCACAGCCAAAAACCCCTTCTACCGAAGTCATTGTTGGAAACCCATCTTTCCACATATCCTTTTCACTCACTCTCCATTTTGTATCCGTCATTAAAGCCGTCATTGTTGTTCGTAGATATCCTTTTTCATCAAGTTCCAACTTTCCTTCAAAAAGTTTCGTCGTTGGCACATGACCAATCGCCACAAACAAACCATCTGCGTCATATTCTGTCACTTCCCCAGACTTTACATTCTTAACCTTAATTGTCGTCAGTTTTGTCTCACCCGATACTCCGATCACCTCACTACTCCACAACACTTTTATTTTGGAATTTGCCAACACTCTATCTTGCATTATTTTGCTTGCCCTAAACTCATCTCTCCTGTGGATGATTGTTACTTCATCAGCAAACTTCGCCAAAGCCATCGCATCCTCCATCGCTGCATCTCCTCCACCAACAACAAAGGTTTTTTTACCTTTGAAAAAAGCAGCATCGCATACTGCACAAGTACTTACTCCTCGACCAACATAAGCTTCTTCCTCTATCCCAATCATCTGTGATGTCGCTCCGGTTGAAACTACAACAGCCCTTGCCTCATAAACGGTTTCCCCAACCCAAACTTTTTTTATCTCCCCGGTCAGATCCACTCTACTAACTTCGGAATAAATTACTTCCGTTCCAAACCTTTTTGCCTGTTTTTCCATTGTCATCATCAAGTCCGGTCCCATGATCCCCTCAGAAAATCCGGGAAAGTTCTCCACCTCGCTAGTATTCATCAACTGACCTCCAGGGTTAACTCCTGTCAAGACCAAAACCGACAAAGTCGCTCTTCCCAAATATATTGCCGCAGTATACCCACTCGGCCCGCCGCCAATTACAAGAACATCGTACTTCTTCATGATTTACTTTACCGTCTTTTTAACCATCTCTTCGTAGATCTCTTTACCTCCAAAGCCCACCTGTCTTGCGATCTCTTTACCTCCATCAAAAAGAACTACTGTCGGAATACTCATTACGCCATACTTTCCAGCTACACCAGGATTAGCATCAACGTCCACCTTACCTACAATCATTTTTTCACCATAAGAATTTGCCAATTCTTCGATCACCGGAGACACCATTCTACATGGTCCGCACCAATCAGCAAAAAAATCTACTAGCACTGGCTTCTGTGCCTTCAGTACCATCTCGTCAAAATTTGCGTCGGTAAAATGTGCTATATCCATATTTTTTTATATATTTAATTAATATTTTTAAAGAAATCTCTTCAATAGTTTAGTATATTCTTCTTTAGAACAACTACCAACCGCATCGGCCAATAGTGTTTTGGCAACACTCTTTAAAGAACTCATCGAAGCCACTACCTGTGTCACAATCGCTTCACAATTTTTATCATCTCCCACCATCCGTTCAATTCCACCCACCTGGCCTTGAATTCTTTTAAGCATTACCTGCAGTTTCTTTTTTTCGTCTAATGACATATACCCCCCATGGTATATGAAAAATACCAGTAAGTCAACTACATGTTAAACGCCACAATGATGTAAACAACACTTACGATCACCACAAACCACAACTTCTCCTCCGGTTCTAGTGTTCTTTTAATCTGCCAAAACCACTCATCTAGTCGCAATTTGTCATAGATATAATCGTAAATTAAATCAAACACCAAATGCGTTCCCATTCCTAGCATAAAACCTCTAGCAAAAGGATTAACCACGCTGGTCATAGCAAAAAGAGCCAACACTATCCAAACAACCAAAAACAAGAAGCTTCTCATTACTAACTCTTTCTGATCAAAATCCTCAGACAAAAGCATCTTTATACCACCCAATAGCTCATCCTTCTTCAACTCCTTTAACTTAAGGTTTAAAGTCTCATTTGGCTTAGAAAAAACACTGTAAACAAATCTATCTAAAAATATAAACAGAAATCCAATCATGGCTCCCAGTAACCACCACAACAAAGCTATGTTAAAAACAAATGTCTGATTCAAAACACTCCACAAAATCAATACTCCCAACACTCCAAACAAAACTAATTGGTGTAGCCACAATTTTCCTTTAAACATCCTTAACTAATCATACACAATATACTCTAACCCTTCCATCCAACTACTACTCCTCAGTTTTCATTTCCTCTCGTATTTGCTTCAACTTCCACATAAAAAGCTTTCCCTTATTATTCGGATGATTAGCTCCCAACACAAACAATCTTGCTTGTTCAATTATTTCTCTTGGTGTGTTTTTTGCCAATCTCATATAAATTGCAGTGTGAGCCGTATCATCTAGTTCCACCGCCAAACGATAAGCATAATCCTGAAACTCTCTACTGATTCTTTTCTGTTTTGTTTCCTCCAAATCATACCTATCTAAAATACTTATCAATGGTTTAAATCCTGTCTTGTCCACTACCTACATTCTAACGTAAAATGACTCTACATGACCAAGTTTTTTACCAACATCAAAGAATTTTCCCAAACATACTCTTCCACAGTCAAAATCGCTTGGGAAACAGATCGTTCTGTTTTTCTCAAAATATCCCTTGCCAACGCCTTAAATGGTGCTCTTGTCTACCCAAGTCTTTTAATTGCCAAACTTCTCATAGACTCAGTCATGATCTCCATTACCACTCATGATATCTCCACTGGTATGAAAGGTATGATTATCGCCGCTATTTTGGGTCTTCTAGTTGACAGAGTACAACAAATACTTCAAGAAATTGATAATGTCTACAGCGGCCAACTTTCCAATCTAATTTCCGAAAAAATCCAAGTATCCATATCAAGAAAATTAAACTTATTACCTGTATCTACCGCCGAAGACCCAAACACCAGAAACATTCTCCAAAAGGTTATCGACAATGCTGGCCGTTCTGTCTGGTCACTTATTATTCCTATCTCCACCCTTCCCGAACTCCTTCTTACTATCATCTCTACCGCAATTCCAATTATTACCTTCCAACCTCTGATTATCATTCCTAGTATTATTCTTGCTATTCCCAACATTATCATCGGTGTCGGTCATTCTAAAGCCCAACACGCTCTCTCCACCGAGTTCTCTCCCAAATGGCGTGTCTGGAGTGCTTTAGAAGACTTTGCCACAAAGGGGCGTTTCTTATATGAAAACAAAATTCTAAGTCATGTCGAGATTCTTCTCAGTCGCCGTTTCAAACTTGCCAAAGAAATATTCGGTCGTCGCCAAAAACTTGGTGCAAATTTTGCCAAAAAACGCCAAATTGCTTCTCTTCCTCTCTCTGTATTTGAAACCGGCACTAAACTCTATCTCTATTACTTAGCTATTACTCAGACACTTACTCTTGGTACCGCTCAAATAACAAGCAACGCCATCAACCAATTTATCTCAAGTATCAGTCGTCTAATAAGACAAGCCAACGACATCTTTCAAAACTATCTTTTCATTAATGACTATGAAACATTTATGGCTCTTCCAGAAGAAAACCAAACCAAAGGTATCCACTTCCCCGATAAAATCAATCAAGGCATTGAGTTTCAGCACGTCTATTTCAAATACCCCAAATCAAAAAACTGGATATTAAATGATGTCTCTTTCAAAATAGATCCCGCCGACAATCTTGCTATCGTTGGCCAAAACGGCGCTGGTAAAACTACCCTTATCAAACTTCTTTGTCGTTTTTACGAACCCCAAAAAGGAATAATCTTAATCAATGGTAAAAACATTAATGATTACAACATCAAAGAATACCGTTTTAAATTCTCTGCTCTTTTTCAAGACTTTGCCCAGTATCCTTTTTCTGTCGAAGATAATATTCGCTTTGGTGATATCTCTCAAAAAAGAAGTCTCCGTAAAATAAAACAAGCCGCCATGCTCACCGGCATCACCAACTTCATAGAAATGCTTCCATTAAAATACCAGAATCCTCTAGATAAAGAATTTAAGGATGGCGTTGAACCATCAAAAGGTCTGTGGCAAAGAGTGGCATTAGCTCGCATCCTTTACCGTCCTTCAGAATTTCTTATCCTCGATGAACCAACTTCCAACGTCGACCCTCAATCTGAAGAAGAAATTTTTGAACAAGTTCTAAAAATCGCCAAAGAAAAAATTATTTTCCTTGTATCTCATCGCTTCTCCACCGTAAGAAAAGCCGATAAAATCTTAGTTCTCGAACACGGCACCGTCGTCGAACACGGCACACACCATGAACTAATGGCCAAAAATGGTCGTTACAAAGAATTATTTGATATTCAAGCCGAGAGTTTCCGCTAGCTCTTTAATTATCTCGTCAAATTCATCGTCGAGTTCTTTTATCTCTTCCTTACTTAACTTAGATAATACATAGTCTGCCCCGGTTCCATAGCTAATCCCAGGTTCCCTGTTATCAATTCCAATTCGAACTCTCAAAAAATCTTTTCTTCCCAAATACTGTTCTACAGATTTCAAGCCATTATGAACTTTAGGACCTACTTCAGTCTGAATCTTATACTCACCAAAGGCAATGTCCAAGTCGTCATGTACTACTACTACCTGATCAATTACCATTTTATAAAATCCCATTATTTTCCGTACCGCCCTTCCTGACTCATTCATATAAGTACTCGGCTTTGCCAAAATCAACTCACCTCTTTTCAACACCTCAGCCTCTTGTTTCCGATCAAGCCCAAATTTTTCCTTCCCTGCAAGCTTATTAACAAACAAAAATCCTGCGTTATGTCGCGTTTTTTCGTAATCTTCACCTGAATTTCCCAGTCCAACAATTAAATACATACTATAATTCTATCAGTCTATGAATAAAGAACCGTTTTTCTCCATTGTCATTCCTTGCCTAAACGAGGAAAAATCTCTGCCCTTGCTACTCAAAGACCTATCCAATCAAACTCTCCAAGACTTCGAAGTTGTTGTTATCGATGGCCACTCCAAAGACAAAACGGTTGAAAAAGCCAACTCCTTTAATAAAAAACTACCTTTTCTTTCCATTCACACAAGCAAAATCCGCAATGTTTCAGTTCAAAGAAACATGGGTGGAGAAAAAGCTCGTGGAAAATTTTTACTATTCAATGACGCCGACAACCGCCTCCCTAAACACTTTCTTGAAGGAGTTAAATACCACATAAGTGTCAAACCATCCGATATGTTTACCACCTGGTGCCTTCCCGACTCAAACCGTAGATCTGATAAAGTAATTGCAACCAACCTTAACCTCCTTACCGAAACTGGTTTTCTTCTCGGAAATCCCGGAGCTCTTGGCGCTATGATTGGTTGTCGTCGAAAGATATTTGGCAAAATTGGTGGTTTTAATCCTGAAATTTCTTTTGCTGAAGATACTGAATTTATCAGACAAGGATATCGTAAGGGTTACTCTTTTTCTATCATTCATGAACCTCGCTATGTGTATTCTTTAAGACGTTTTCGAAAAATTGGCACTCTTAAGCTTCTCCAAAAATATGCAGTTCTCCATCTAAAAATAATGACAGATCAAAAAATCGATCAAAAAAAAGAGTATCCCATGGGAGGCAGTTATCTCAAAAAAGCCAAAACTACTTCAGATTTCTTCAAAAATCTCCAGTCTGTCTTTATCAAAAAAGCCCCAAAAAAGAAAATATACGACCAACTCAAAGCCCTCCTTAGTCTAGAAGAAAGTAAGCCTAGTTAAGCAAACATAAACTGTAGCCCGATAAACATTAAATAAAAACCAACCAATACAACTCCCTCCCATCTTTCCAGTTTTCGTTTTGACTTTGTAAAAAGCCAAAACAGACCTAAAATAATTACCAAAAACATTCCTGACAGACCTCGCTGCAATGACTCATGCATTACTATCGGAGTTATCAACGCTACCACTCCCAAAATCACTGTTGAGTTAATCACTACACTTCCCAGTAAATCAGGTAAAACCAAACTCGCTCTATGCTTCTTACGAGAAAATGAAAGCAATAACAACTCTGGTAACGTAGTTCCGAAAGCAATCAGTATCAAACCCATCCAAAACCAACTCACTCCCCACACTGCTGCAACTCCAACAGCAATTTGTACCAACTGCCAAGAACAAACAGACATAATAATTATCCCTAAAACTAACATAACTACCAAACCCCACCTTTCATGACTATTTATTTTCTTCTTTGATGATTTAATTACCATCTTTTCATTTGACAAATAGAAAGCATAAATAAAATACAACACTACCAAAATTCCACCTTCAATCCTCGAAATTACACCATCAAACAACATAGCAAACGGCATTAAAGAAATACCAACTGTCACCCACAAATCTCTTTTTAAATACTCTCCCACAATCGGTATCACCGAAGCCAAAATCGCCAAACCTCCAATAATCAAACTCAAATTTGCCATACTGGCTCCCACTACCATCCCCAAAGCCATCTGTGGTTTTCCGTCCAAAGCTGCCGCAATTCCTACAAAAAGTTCTGGTAAGGCCAACGAAAAACCAACCAAAATCGAAATCACCCTATTTTTTTTGAATGGTAAATGAGAAACAAACCTTTCAAAAACATCCACCACCACTCCGGAAGACAAAACAATCAAAATCAAGAGTATCAATCCAACAAAAATATTCCAAACCATAATTTATTCTAACATCGATTAATTTTAAATAGTTTAAAAAGATAAATTAAGATATACTTCTTTCATATGGATCAAATTCTTCAAAGTATACTTGATATGGTCAAAACACATGGCTCTCTTGCCATGTTAGTCGGTGGAATCACCGAACAAATAATTGTCCCCATCCCCTCACCAATTATCTCTATGTCTGGTGGAGCTTTTTTGATTTCCCCCAATAATCATTTTTTCCAATCTTTATTAGATATCATTCTCAAAGTTTCCCTTCCATACTCAATTGGAGCTGTACTAGGAACCAGTCTGATTTTCCTAATTGCCTTTTTTGGAGGACAACCAATAATTGACAAGTTTGGAAAATATGTCGGTATAAAATGGTCGCTTATAGAAAAAATTAAGGCAGATTTTAAAAAGACCATATCAGACGAGTTATTTATTCTTATAGCAATTTCAATTCCTGTTGTTCCTGTTTCACTTATAACTGCTTTTTGTGGTGGTTTTCGAATAAAACCAATTAAATTTTATCCTCTAGCTTTTTTAGCCCTAATAATTCGCTCTACCATACTAGGATTTCTTGGTTTCAAGATGGGAGAAGCTTTTACCGAGATAGCAAACGGACTAGATAAAATTGAAAGTATCTTAACTGTCGTTATTGCTGTTCTGGTTCTTGGTTTCCTTTTTCTTCAAAGAGAAAAATGGCTCAAGAAGAACAGTTAGATATCTTCGCTATCTCTTCAACCTCTTTCCAGGTTGTCGATTGATCAGCTCTCTTATCCTCACGGAATCGAACTAGACGAGGAAAGCGCAAAGCTATTCCCCCAGCATGTACATTACTAATAGTTATTTCATCTGCTGCCACTTCCACCACCACCCTAGGTTCTACCCAAACATCTGCCAAAAGTGTCCCTTCAACCAAATAATTTTTTGGTTTTTCTTTTAACTCTATCCCATCAAGTTTCTTTCTCAAACTCCTAAACTCATCATCAGTCAATCCTGTACCAATCTTAGCCAAACTAACCCAAGACTCGCCTTTTTTTAGTCCCACCAAAAAAGCCCCAATTCCAAAACCAACTCTTTTTCCTCTTCCGTAGTAATATCCTAAAATCACCAAATCCAAAGTATCCGACAATTTACCCGATGTTCCCTCCACTTCTTTTATTTTTACCCAGTTCCATCCTTGTCTTCCTGGCAAATATCTACCATCCCACACTTTTAACACTGCTCCCTCAAAACCCTCACTCAAATATTTCTCATGTAATTTCTTTACCTCATCTGGATTACTAGTTCTCACAAACTCATCAACCACTATCGTCTCGTTAGACTTAACTACGTTTTCCAGTATTTCTCTTCTCTCAAAATATGGTTTATCTATCAAACTCTCACCATTTTTACTCAAAATATCAAACAGAAAAAATCTCATCGGCACCAACTCCGCTGCATCGGCAATATTATGTTTTCGTTTTCGTGTCATTGTCATCTGAAAAGGTAACACTTTCCCTGTCTTTCTTTCATACCCTGCCGCCTCACAATCCATGATCACTTCATCTGCTTCAATCCATTTACCCATTTCCATAAGCTCAGGAAACATCCAACTATTTTCTTCCAAATTTCTTGTATATGTTTTAATTTCATTCTTTAATCTATTAAAGTGAATCTGCAATCGTGTTCCGTCATACTTTCTCTCCACTGCCACATCCTTCATCTTATCTACAATCTCTCCGTATTCATTTAGTCTCTGACATAAAGCCGGCACAACCGGCACCCCCACTTCCACCTTAATATCTCTCAAACCAGTCATCCCTTTTTCCTTAAACATTTTTGTTATCAGTCCCGGATCAGGATAAATCTGGAATACGGAGTCCAACTCTTTTCTCAAAGTCTTATTTCCGTTTTCTATCTGTGATAATGCATCAAAAACTGTCTTTGCAGAAAATCCCAAACGCAGTCTTCCAACAACCATTCTAGAAATATACTTTCTCTCTAAAGCACTCACTTCTAGTAAAATCTCTGATAATTTGTTTACTTTTCTATCTTGACTTCCCAGACCCCCATCCTCAGCAATCAAAAGTAAATAATCATAGACCTCTATTAAACTATGATTTTCCCTCTTTTCATTTTGAAAAGGTAGCTTTTCAAGCAATACTCCCAAATCTCCAATTTTTTTATAATCATTCATCACCTCTTCAGTTGATATTCCAGCACCTTGAGAAATTGCCCTAATAACCATCTTAACCGCCATTCCAAATTCCTTATTAGCAAAGTCAGGTCCTAGTTGTCCCAATACCAGATAGATTCCTTTATTTATTTCAGCTGTATTCATTTTTTCGATCAGCTCCGCCAACACATCAGTAATGGCCAATCTCGAAGATATCTTTTCCAATTTTTCTAGATACTCGGCAAATTCCTTAAACAGCATACTCACATTGTAACTCACACAAATCGGTATAAATACTTGATTCCAGAAATTAGATTTTTTCTCTTTCCGTTTGGCGTTTAGTATTTTTGACAATGAGTCGCAGTCCATCGTTTTCTTGACATTCAGGCTACTGCCCGCGACGCTACGCGATGAGCGGCTAGAGTCAAGAAAACAGGAATCGACGGTCACCGAAGGTGACGTCACAAAATAATAAATGACAAAAGAGGAAAAGAGAAATAATCAATATCTTCCATAAAAGTACTACTTTATTTAAATCCCTTCACCCTCCCCAGCACATACACCGCTCCTTTTGTTTTTCCCTTCTTCCTTAGTAGTTTTTTTAAAATCAAATCTTTAATATCGCGCAAAATAGTATCATCAGAAACCATTGGCAGTATTCCTCTAATCTCTTTAATTGTCATTTCCCCCTGAATTGTCATCTCTTCCATAATTGTAATTTCTCTTTCTGAAAGAGAAATTACTTTGCCCACTTCAGACTTAAATACTGGTCGGTCACCAACTAAATTCATTATTTTTACTCTTGTCTTTTCTGCCGATTCCGATAAGGTTTTTGTAAAATACTCCAACCATCCAGTTAAATCTTCACTATCCACTGTCTGAGAAAATATTTCTCCAAATCTCGATTTATTTTTTAACAAATCTTCTTCAAAAGGCCACATCTCCTTCATTCCATAACCATCGTTAGCCATAGTCAAACTTGAAAAAAATAAGCTTGCGCTCAGGTTATTTTCTTCAAAAGGTCTTATTCTCATAATCTCAAATAATACTATCCCCGCCTTAATCACTGAATGAATATCCGATTTTGAAACACTCTTAAACCATGAAAACAAATCTTCCATCTGATAACTCACCTCAATTGGTGCTGGAGACTTAATTTCTGGATATTCTAGACTGTCTTTTCCCCGATACTCCCCAAGAGAGTTTGAACACACAACTCGCTCACCTAAAAGAGAATTTATTGTCTTCAAATCTTTCTCTCCAAATATCTCTTGTTTAAACTTTTTGGTTAAATAGGCAGTTTGACTCACCAAACGATACGAATTCAGCCAGTTAATTGCTTTCTGAACATCTTTTTCTTTGGCTACTACTCCAATTCGAAGAGCTACCTGTGTTGGTTTATCGTCCCTTCCAGGATCATCTTTCACAATCTTCGATATATCATCAATATCAAGTTGACAATCCAAATAGTGCAACACACTGTAAGCTCTTTTAGAAAGACACTCTAATTTAATTTTTGTCTCCCAATCAACTTGCAATGGCGCCAAATCAGCCACCAATACCGCTTTTTCAAGCTCAATTAAGTTGTTTACTATTCTGTTAGAAAATATAAATTGAGGACTAAACACATCATTATTTTCGCATCATTTGCGGAAAATCACAACTTCTTCATCAAACTTCCATATATTTCAGGCACAATCTCTACCAAATCATCAGCATTAAACATAAAACCTCGAGTCTCTGCCAATCTCTCAGCTGCCTTTTTAATAAGTAAGGTGGCCGCACTCACCGAAAACAGTCGCTCATTTTTTGCCATCAACCCTACGGTTAATCCAGCAATTATGTCTCCTATTCCTCCTTTTACTAATCCGCTATTTCCTCCTTCAATCGACCAGGTTTCTTTTCCATCACTCGCTATCGATATCGTATCCTTAGTTAAAATTACTAACTCATACTTCTTCGCAAAATTATAGATTTGTTTGCATCTTTCTTCGATATCCTCTTTTAACTTTTCTCCAAACATCATCTCAAATTCTTTTCCGTTTGGCGTTACTACCGCACCTTTTGGAATATCCGTCACCTCCACCACTTGCAAAGTTCCTCCGTCAATCACCCAATTTTTATCAGGATATTTTTCAAATAACTCCACACTCATTTTTCGTGTTTCGTTTCCTTCTGTATCACAAGCAAATCCTTGTTCTTTTGAATGACTTCTCATTAATCCTGGTCCGATAAGTATCGCGTCAGACTTAGCTACATAGCTATCTAATTCATTTCTATCTACCCAAATAAAACTTGATAGTCCTGCCTTAATTTTTTCTGCCACCCCTTTATCTTCAATTGGGCTGGAAAAATAAGTCATACTTACCATTCTTGATGCCGCCTTCAACGCCAATATTGGTGCTCCATGAAACAATTTGCTTCCACCAATTATCGTAACCTGCCCCATCGAGTACTTATCCCCAACATCTTTAAACGTTTTACTCTCGGCAAATTTTGTTTCATCAAATTTCTTCAATTCCATACACTGAGTATACAAGTGATAAACTCAAATTATGAAGAAACTTAAGAAAAAGCCAGTTAGTAAACTCTCCCAAGAAATTGCCATTCAAACTCTTACACTTGTTTCTTCTGCCCTCGGTCTTGTAGCAGCTCTAGCCTGGAACGAAGCCATCACTGAATACATCAATATTTACATCAAACCACACCTTGCCAAAGGCTCAGGAGTTATCTCTCTTTTTATCTATGCCATCTTTATTACTGCTATTACCGTAATGGTTGCCCTCCAAATGGCTAAGATTAAAAAGAGGTTGGGACCTAAGTAAGCTTAACAATCTCTGCTTTTTTAAACATTAAAATATCCTCCCGGTCCGCAGTTGTCACCACTACTTGTCTACCCTCCATCACTCTAAGCACTTCCTGCTTGTGTACCTCATCTAGTTCAGAAAATATATCATCCAGTAGTAAAGTTGCTTTTTTCTTTCCCCTTTCCTCCAGAAAATATATCTCTCCCATTTTGAGGGCCAACACTGCCATTCTTTGTTCTCCCCTTGAACCATAAGTCAGTAAATCTCTTGTCCCTTCTTTAATTACCAAATCATCTTTATGTGGACCAACCAGGGTATAGCCCACTGCCACCTCAGCCTCTGCATACTGACTCAGTCTTCCTTCACTGATTACACTTACGTCATAAATAATTTTTAGACTCTTAAACAACTCGCTTTTTTCAAATAATCCATTAATAAAATCCACCAACTCCCGTCTTTTGTCCTGAACTACCTGTCCATGCTTTATCAAAAGTCCATCCCAAAATGTTAGGGAATATCTACTCGCTGTCCCATCTCTTACTGCATCTAATATTTTATTTCTTCTTCTTAGAGCTTGTTCATAAGTACTCAAACTTTGTTCATACTCCCTATCCACTTGAATCATTAATCTATCCAAAAATTTCCGTCTCACATCAGGCGATCCGCTTATAAGCTCTATATCCTCAGGTCGAAATAATACCAATGGTAAAAAACCTAAAATATCTTTTCGTCGTCTCGACACTCCATCCACTAGATACTTTCTTTTATTAACTACCTTTCCCATTACCATTCCTCCGTTTACTACCACCTCCAAAGTCATTGTATCTTTCTTTGACAAAGTAACCTCACCTGATACTCGTCCCAGCTCTTGCTCAAAACGCACCATTTCTTCTGTTCTTTTTGCTCTAAAACTTTCTCCCACTCCCAGTAAATAAATCGCTTCCAACAAATTTGTCTTTCCTTTGGCGTTCTCTCCGGCAATCACCGTCACTCCACTAGAAAACTTAATCGATTTATTTTCGTAGTTTCTAAAATCAGATAATGTAATGCTCGTCAGTCCCACGTCTATATTCTAGCATCGTAATTAAGTGAACAAAGTGAATGAATTACGAGCGAATATAAGAGGAAGCGCAGGAATAACATTTCCATAATGAATATTATGGAAAGGGTGACGAGCAAGCTCTTATATTTGACAATTTTGACAAAAGAATGTTCCTCGTCCCCCTATCTTCATTTTTTTGAAGATTCCACCACACTTCCTACACTTCTGTCCATCTTTCTTATAAACCAAGAAATGATCTTGATATGTACCACCCAAACCATTTGTATCTACATAGTTGGCTGCACTTGCTCCACCATATTTAAGACCTTTGCTTATGACTTCCCTTATTGAAGCCAGCAAATTTATCACTTCTTGATGGCTCAAACTACTTGCTTTCCGATTTGGCATCACTTTAGCCAAGTAAAGAGCATCATTAGCATAAATATTTCCTACTCCTCCAATTTTTTCTTGATCCATTAACACCAGTTTTACCGCTTTTCCTGATTTGCTTAATACCTTTGTAACATACTCCAAAGAAAATTCTTTTTCTGTCACATCTGGTGCTGTTTTCCTAATTTCTTTTTCATATTTTTTCTTTTCGACCATTCTCATCCACCCAAACACTCTCATGTCATTAAAAAATAACTTCGAACCGTCAGTAAAATCTATTACCACCCTGGTATGTTTACTTGGCAAATCCTTAACCCAATCCGCTGTTGGATGACCGCCCACAACTCGTCTTTCTTTATCCACAAACACCAACTGTCCTGTCATCTTTAGATGGACAATCACTATCTTCTCCTTGCCTTTGAAATAAATCTCAATTATTTTAGATTTTCTATCAATCTTTTCCACCTCCCCCCCAATCAATTCTTTTGCCTCACCTCCAAAACTTTTTTCTCGAAGCACCTCAACCCTATCTAATATCTTTCCAACCAACACCTCATTAAGCTGTCGCCTAATTGTCTCTACTTCTGGTAACTCAGGCATTTACTTTAGCAACTTCATTTCGAATATTTTTCACAAATTTTTCTTTTGAAAACATTCTCGCTCTATTAACTAGTTTTTCCCTGCTCCATTTGATTTTTTCAAATCTTTTCATCGCCATTTCCAATGTCTTCACATCAGTACCATCAACAAATACTCCTGTCTCTCCATCAACTACCGACTCTTTAAAACCACCCCCATTAAAAGCTATCACCGGTGTCCCCGATGCCATTGACTCTACAACTGTCATTCCAAAATCCTCCTCCTTTGCCAAAGCAATAAAACCTTTAGCCTGTGCATATAACATTTTTAATACACTATCCTCAACCCTACCTAATATCTCCACCCCAGCAATTTTTCTTAACTGTTTTTCAACTTGAGAAAAACCAACCGCCTCTCCCACAATCTTCAAAGAAAATCCCAAATGGTGTGCTGCTTTGGCTGCTTCCACAATTCCCTTCGCTCCCACCAACCGAGATACTATCAAAAAATAATCCTCTTTTTTTACTGCCTTGCTTGACTTGATCATTTTTTCTACCTCCACTGGAGGATAAACCACTGTTGATTCCTTCCGATAGTACTTCCACACTCTCTGCTGCACATTTTTTGAATTCACTAACCACTTATCTATCATCTCAGAAGACCACAAATCAAAAATTCTTAGATAATGATTTACCACTGTTGCGTACACTCGCACTATCCAGTACTTCATCAGGTTCACACTCATTTCATATCCATACAAAAACCTTGGTGGTGTATGACAGTAAGCCACCACTTTTGTCTTAGGAGATACCTTAAAACCACGAGCAAAATACGAAGAGCATGAAGTAATCACCAAGTCATAGGAAGATAGGTCTAGCGATCTCCAAATTAACGGTACCAAAAATCTCAAGGGGCTATAAAAGTTTCCTCTTTTAATCAGCCAGCCATACTTACTCTCAATTATCTTTCTATCTGAAAACTTTTTATCACAACTTGATCCTTTTACTCTAAAAGCTGTATATATTGGCGCTTCAGGATACATATCAGCCAGTACCCGTAGTACTCTTTCGGCTCCCCCAAACTCTTTTATAAAGTCATGTACTAAAGCAATTTTCATAAAAATATTTCTTCTGTTTCCTTTTCCCAAGAATCCTTAGGTAATCGAGAAAGCAAACTATTAAAACTCAATTCCTTAAATAACTCAGTCGCTTTATTCTTATCATAATTTGTCAACAAACAATCCTCCCAATCAATTTTCAAAGGCACTTCTTTATAAATCTCAGCCAATTTGTAGCTTTGATTTGCCATTTCTCTTTCAGCCAAAAGCATCTCTCTTGTTCTCTTACTAATTTTGTCACTATCAATATTTTTAAAAATGTTTTCCAAACTACCAAAGTCCATTATTAGTTTTGTCGCTGTTACTTTTCCAATTCCTTTAACTCCGGGAATATTATCCGAAGAATCTCCCATCAAACTTTTTAAATCCACAATACACTTTGGTTTAAAACCATAAGTCTCAACTACCTTCTCCTCATCAAACACCACTGCCTGTGCCGCTCTATTTTGTAAAGGTAAATAGACCACAATTTTTTTCTCTTTAATCAATTGAAGTGCATCTCTATCTGCCGTTACAATCACCACCTGAGTATCCTTTTCTTTTTTTTCATCAGTTGCTTGTCTTGCCAAGGTACCAATAACATCGTCCCCTTCATATCCTTCAATTCCAAACTGCGGAATATTCAAAACCGATACCACCTCTTTAGTTCTTTCAATTTGTGTCGCCAAGTCATCATCCATCGGCCCACGATTGGCTTTGTACTCTGCGAACTCTGCTTTTCTAAATGTCGGTCCTTTTACATCCCAAGCCACCGCTACATGTGTCGGTCCAAGCTTTTCTAAAATGGTCAGCAGCATTGAAGAAAAACCATAGACGGCATTTATTAGTTCACCCTTTGCTGTCGTTAAAGGCGGAAAGGCATGATAGGCTCGATGCAAAAGCGAGTTGCCATCAATTAATATCAGTTTCCTCATTTTTTTAACTTAAAAACAGCTTTTGGTTTACCCACCAACGTCTCAAACTCTTCTTGTTCCAAGGTCTCAATTTTCATTAGCTTAGCTACCACTTTATCCAAAGCCTTGCGGTTGGCATTTAAGACCTTCTCTGCTGTCTTCAAACCCTCATCCACAAGCTTCTTAATCTCAAAGTCGACTTTAGCCTGAGTAGACTCAGATAATCGAACAGACGAATCTCCATAGGAAAATCCCCAGCTATTTGTCTCTGCCATCTGCCCCATAGCTACCGGACCTAAATCACTCATTCCAAAATCAACTACCATGCGTCTTGCAAGCATCGTGGCTCTCTCAATATCGCTAGCCGCCCCAGCTGTCAGTTCATTGAATATCATTTGTTCAGCCGCTCTACCTCCCAAAGACATCGCAATTTCATCCTTAAGTTCAGTTCTTGTTTGCTGATACTTATCTGTCTTTGGTCTACTCATAGTAAATCCCAAAGCCATTCCTCGAGAAACAATCGAAAGTCGATGTATTGGATCGGTTCCTGGCAAAAGATGGCCGACAAGTGCATGACCTGCTTCATGATATGCCGTCATTTTTCTCTCAAGCTCAGACTGCAGTCTTCTGCGTTCTGGTCCCATCTTAACCTTCATAGCTGCTTCTTCAATATCCACCATCCAAATTTCTTTTCTGTCGTCCCTAGCCGCTAGTATGGCCGCCTCATTTAGCATGTTTTCCAAGTCTGCTCCAGAAAACCCCACGGTTCTCTCTGCCACTTTATCCCAATTCAGTTTTTTTGCAAAGGGTTTTCCTTTTTTATGAATCTCAATTACAGATTTTCTTCCAGCGATATCAGGTAAATCCAAGTTCACTCTTCGATCAAAACGGCCAGGTCTTATTAAAGCAGGATCCAAAACATCTGGTCTATTAGTAGCCGCCATCACAATCACGTTATCTGTCTGGGTAAAACCATCCATCTCTACTAAAATTTGATTTAAAGTTTGTTCACGTTCATCATGTCCTCCCATTCCGCCACCCACACCACGAGTCCTACCAATAGCATCAACCTCATCTATAAAAATAATTGCAGGAGAAGCTTTTTTGGCCGTATCAAACAAGTCTCTTACACGACTAGCACCAACCCCTACCAGCATTTCCATAAACTCAGATCCAGCCATTGAAAAGAAGGGTACTCCTGCTTCACCAGCCACTGCCCTTGCCATTAATGTTTTTCCTACGCCGGATGGTCCTGTCAAAAGTACACCTTTGGGAGTTCTTGCCCCCAAGTCTCGATATTTTTTCGGATTCTTCAAGAAATCAACTACTTCTTCCAACTCTTTTTTTGCTTCATCAACACCAGCCACATCTTTAAATTTAATGTTCTGTTTGCCTTTGGAAAATAATTTCGCCTTACTCTTTCCAATTCCAAACACATCTCCACCCCCACCTTGCCTGCGCATCAAGAAAAACATCAAAAATCCAAAACCCAGTATTGGCAAAACCAATGATAAGATACTCCAAAACGCTTTTGAAAAATCTTGTGAAGATACTGTTACTTTTACTTTTCCCTCATCAACTCCAGCTTTTTGCAACTGATCCATAAAACTGGATCCCTCTTCTTTTCTTGATACTCCAATAATCTGTTTTCCTTCATCATCTTTTGGATATATCAAAATCAACTCATCTCCTTTAATATCTACCGACTCAACTTTTCCTTGTTTTATCTCGTCTATGGCCGAGGATAAAGGCATCTCTACCATAGCCCCGGTAGATCCCAAGAGGAACTTAACAATATAAGGTACAAACAAAAACAAAATCAAAAACCATACCAATAATCTCCGTAAATTAAAATTCAATTTAAACTCTACTTTTTTTTGTTCCATATTTATTTTGTCTAACTATCTTATCACCGTACCGAGAACAGTTGCCTCATCCAAAAATATCAATTTGGGTCCGTCCGTTCCATCCGCCATAATTGCCATTCCCTGACTCACTTCATCACCCATTTTTTTGGGCTCCATATTCACAATTACTGGCATAATTTTCCCTACCATATCTTCAGGGGCATACCATTTTCTGATTCCGCTAAAAAGCACTCGTTTCCCCAGCTCCTCACCCAAATCCATTTCATAACGAATCAATTTCTCACTCCACTCAGGCGCCGAGGCCGCCACTACTTTCCCAGCTCTAATATCCAGTTTTTCAAAATCGGTATAGTTGATTAAATCCTTCATTCAATTAAAAACTATAATTAATTTTCATTGCTGTCTTTACTTGTTCCAATACTTCATCTGATACTTTTCTGCCTTTCTCTACACCATCTCTTAGTATTGTATTAATTTTTTCTGGATTATTCTCCAACTCTGCTCTTCTCACTCTCATTGGCTCCAATAAAATGTTTATAGCAACCACCAATTTTTGTTTAACTTCAACGTCACCCACCGTACCTGCACGATA
The DNA here is from genome assembly GCA_035477615.1 of Spirochaetia bacterium. Taxonomy (GTDB): domain Bacteria; phylum Patescibacteriota; class Microgenomatia; order UBA1400; family MFAQ01; genus UBA2277. The sequence goes on from DATIKJ010000051.1 coordinate 25,038, forward strand.
TCGGCTCTTAAGATCCTCAACTTCCTGCCTTTTTGGATTAAATGCATCATGATAAATAAATACTGGGTTCCCTTCGACAGTACCAGGATCGGTTGGCTTCAACCTGTTTGGATCGGTATACATACTCATTACCTTCTTCTGCACTTCCTCAGCACTGTCAGATAAATATATACAATTCCCAAGACTCTTACTCATTTTTGACTTTCCATCCAAACCTACTAGCCTAGGATAATCTCCGATCAAAGCTTCGGGCTCTTTTAGAACCTCTCCATACAAAGAATTGAACTTTCGGGCAATCTCCCTAGTTTGTTCAATCATTGGCAGTTGATCGTCACCTACAGGCACTAGATCGGCATCAAAGGCCGTTATGTCAGCCGCCTGAGACACGGGGTACATCGCAAAACCAGCAGGAATAGACTCACCATAGCCTTTTTGCTCAATTTCAGCCTTAACTGTCGGATTTCGGAGAACCCTGTTTAAGCTCACTAAATTCATGTAAAAGACAGTTAGCTCGGCAATGGCTGGTATCTTTGACTGCACGACGATAGTGCTTTTTTCTGGATCAATTCCAGCCGCCACGTAATCAAGCACCAAGTCTTTAACTGAGTCAGCCACGATTTGAGGGTCGGCAAAATTGTCGGTCAAAGCTTGTACATCAGCAATCAAAACGAACTGCTCATATTCATCCTGCAGTTTTACCCGGTTTGCAAGTGAGCCTACAAAGTGCCCTAAATGCAATCTTCCACTTGGTCTATCTCCTGTCAGTATTCTTTTTTTCATATATCGCTTCTTACTAAAGTAGCTGGGGAGAGATTTGAACTCTCGGTCTCTTCTTTATGAATGAAGTGCTTTTACCAACTAAGCTACCCAGCCAGACTACCAGTATTATATCTTAATCACTATCAAATTGGGCACGGAAATCACCAAAAAAGTTGTTAATTAGGCTCGATCGTGCTAAAATACCCATGTTCGTTAATTTGCGGGTGGAAGGTAAGTATCTTGCGAGGCTCATAATCTCGCTTAACTAGGGGGCGGAACCCTAGACCCGCAACTATTTTAGAAGTGCCCACCACTTCTGCCAATTGTCTACCTGTTTTTCTTCAATTTTAGCTTCATTTGTGCCTAACAGGTTGCCTTTTGGTAGTACAGCCACTACTTCTCCTACTTTCTGCATATTCAACTGTTCTCTGATGATCTTTTCCTTGAATTCCTCGGTCATCACTGTACTCAGCTTATCCTTTAACATTTGATTTTTTGCCTCTTCTTCCGCCAATCTGACTTTTGATTCCTCAATCCGACTATACCCCTTTTTAATCTGCCAAAGATCTTTAGCTAGCGAAAAAATAAGTATCCAGGCAACAACCAAAATTATGGCCTTAATCCAATCTTTTTTGTGTTCTTTTCTGTTTTCTCTATTTAGGGCTTGCATTTTAAGAACCTAGAGTGTTATAATAAGTGCCATAATAAAATCTGTACCCAATTATGGAACAAATTGACCAAAACATCAAACAAGCTATTACTGCTTTTAAAGCCTTCCTGGCTTCCCAAGGCAGGGCTTCTGCTACTATTTTAGCCTACTCAAAAGATATTGAGCAATTGGCTACTTTCGTCGCCAAGTCTAACAAAGCTAACCTCTCCGAAGTAACCAAGGAAGACATTGATGCCTTCAAAGACAGTCTTTCTGAACAAAACTACACCACCAAATCCATCTCCAGAAAGATCAACTCAATCAAGTCCTTCTTTGCCTATGTTTTGGCCAATGGTGCTATTTCTGAAAATCCAGCCACAAACGTCACTCACCCCAAGTACGACATCAAACCTCCTCGTATCCTCAACAAAATTGAGTATCGTGCTCTTCGTGATGCTTGTCGTGAAGACTTAAGAATGGCTGCCATTGTTGAGCTTCTTCTTCAAACTGGTATGCGTATTTCTGAACTGGCTAACCTCAAAATCGGCGATATCGATCTTACGATCAACCAAATCACCATTCGCGCCTACGAATCTCATCCAGAACGTGTCATTCCCCTAAACCAACCTGTTAAAGAGTCTCTTGCTCGTTATATGGAAACCCGCCCCAAGAGCGGTAATACCTTCGTTTTCATCACCAAGACTGGTAATGCTTTCTTAATCAGAAACATCCGTTCCAATCTTGACCGTTACTTCCACATTGCTGGTATTGAAAACGCCAAGGTTAATGACTTAAGACACACTTTCATCGCTCAGCAACTTACTTCTGGTAGTCCTTTGGTCTACATCAGTAAGCTCGTTGGCCACAAAAGACTTTCTACCACTGAAAAGTATCTTGAATTCATTTCTGAAAAGCCAGCGAAAGATAAGCCAAAGCTTATCGACCTTTAAAAAGTCGCTTTAATTAATTAAAGAAGCTAGTCTTTATTGACTAGCTTTTTTAATGCCTGCAAAGTTGTCTGAGACAAAAATCCCAGCACCTCTCCCATCTTTTCCATCGAGCCCACAGCCAAAGCCAACCATCCTGAAGTAGACTTTCTGGTGTCTTCTACGATCAAGAAGGCATTCCGCACTCCAGAAACCTCCAGTTGTTCTCCTGTAACCTCATCCTCTACATAAATCGTCACTGGATTACCACTATTTCCCAAGTTCATATTACCTGTGATTACCATCTCTTGCGACCAAGGTGAAACAGAGGCTGTATCGTTAAGTTCTTCGTCTGGTTGAGCAAGCCTCAGTATTTTATCGTTCTTTGTTTTAACTTTTTTTTGTTTAACTTTCATCTAGTGGGCCGACCAGGATTCGAACCTGGGACATCGAAGGTATAAGCTTCGCGCTCTAACCAGCTGAGCTATCGGCCCAATCTGCAATATTCTACCATTTCAGGTTAAAGATTACTTCTTTTTTGAATTTCCTCCTCTACCTCATTCACATCTCTACCGTACTTCAATCTTGACAGTTCTTTAATCATTCTAGAAATTTCAGGGCTACCTTGGGCCTTCTCTGCCTTTAAATCACGTTCTACATTCATCGAAAAAGGAGGTACTGGTGACTCATTTATAATCGTTTTTGTATAAACAATACGCGCAGGAACATTAGTTAAATCACTTTCATTAAAAGTTGGCTCAAACTCCTTAGTCAAAATCTGAGCATCTTGCATACCAACACGATATGTCATTAAAGTACCAACATTTCCAAATATGGCGTCACGGATATTTTCATCAAGCTGACTAATAAATTGATTGGCCAAAGTAAGTGATACATTATACTTACGCACTTCTGAAAGCATCTGAGCAAAGTCAGGAGTAGCAAAGTTCTGAAACTCATCAACATATAAATTAAATGGCGGTCTTTGTTCTACTGATACGTTTTGTCGCGATAAAGCCGCCGCCAAAATTTTTGGTATTAAAATCAATCCAAGAAAACTGGCATCTTCTTCTCCTAAAAGACCCTTAGCCAACTTCAAGAAAACAATCTTTTTGTTATCCATCGCCTCGCGGAAATTTAGAGTACTCTTTGATTGACCAATGATATTTCTCACCCTTTTATTAGTAACAAAGCGTCCAAACTTTGAAGAAATATAGTCTAGTGTTTCACTTTTATGAAAGTCTGAAGTCTGAGCAATCTGATCCGTCCAATAGCGTCTTACAATTTGATCCTTTACTAAAGGTAGTATTTCCTGTACATACTTTTGGTCAGTCAACGCACGGTTTACCTCTATAAACGTCGACCCAGGGACCATCGCCACAGTCAACATAGCATTACGAACAGCATGTTCAAATCGAGCCCCAATCATGCCAGTTCTGTGTGGATCAAACAGTTTATACATAAGGTTAATAATTGAAGATGCCACCTGGTACATTTCGTCATAATTATTTACCTCGAGCATATTAAATCCAATTGGTCTATCATCATCAGTTGGATCAAAGAAAATTACATCTTCAGCTCTCTCGGGGGGAACTAATTCCATCAACTCTTCAATACCCTCACCATGAGGCTCCAAGAAACACAACCCCCTCCCTGCTCTCATGTCTTGAATAATCATCGACTTTAAAAGCTGGGTTTTACCAGTACCAGTCCTTCCAATGATATACATATGGCGCATTCTGTCTCGATCACCCATATATATATTCCTCTCCTGACCACGATACATCGATCTACCAAGCCACAATCCGTTATCGGGAAAACCTCCTGTCGCTGGAGCTGCCTTGGCTGTCAACCAATATATATGTGGAGTATCGATAGTCTTATTTGGTAAATGCCAAATAGTAGCCAGCTCATCGGTTGATAATACCGAGTTATTCCCCCACATGTTTTGATAACGATACAAAAAATCCACCATAAACATTTGTTTCAACCGAATATTTCTACTCGAAAAACTATTCTGACTTCCAGCAAACTGTGAAAATGTTCCCTTTAAATTTGAAAGATTGGCCTTCGCCATTCCTTCATTTGGAGCTACACTGATTATCCTTATACTCGTCAAAAATCCTACCTTACTACATTTATTAGTGATTGCCTCCATCTCTTGTGGATTCATCTTAAACTTCGCCTTCTCTGGATTTGCCTCATCTTTCTTCAAACGAGCCACATAACCTTCACCCGACTTACTCCAAGAAGACTCTGCTGGTGAAATAATTATCTGAATTGCCGCCGCCTCATTATCTCCAAACTTCGCCAGTGAAGCCGTAATTGCTGCCAAAGAATCAACTGGTAGCTCTTTGTATGACTTGATTGGTTTAAAACTTGGGTTCTTCAAAGCCAACTCTGTAAAGGCCACTGCCGCATCTTTATAAAAAATATTGTACTCATCAACTTGTTTAACTTGTGCCCCAGAATACGTCCCTGCAATCAGTTTTTCCACCAACTCCACATTATCTCTGTGGCACGACACATAAAATCGAATATCTTCTTTTTTACCCACAATCTCGAGGGACAGATGTTGTTGTGATTTATATTTCTGCCAAAAACCACCTTTTTTAATCGAAAACAAAGAAGAAAACATCTGTTCTACTGCGTCAACCTTAACTTCATTATCCTTCGGTACCGCAATCTCCATCAGTACAAAATTCATACTCACCGTTTCTCTATTTCTGTGTCTAAGCCACAAAACAAACATCATCCAACAAAAAATTAGTGCACCAATGACCACAATCAGTCCTAAAATAATTACTGCTGTGTACTGAATCCAATAACTGTAGTTATTGATCATTTTGTTTCAGAAGGAAGATAAAACACTCTCCCTGGGTATTTTTTAATCATCATCACACACCACTCCGAAAGCCAACGCACACTTTCCCACACTCCCTTATGCAACCCATCAACTACTTCTTGCTTATCCAGTGGCAACACAATACTTGGTTTCGTTTGTATCGCAAACTGCGCTGACACTATTTTTCCCATATCTCCAACCTGATTATCAGTAGGTGGTTTTGTTTGTTGAGATTGTGTATTGGCTGGCTGTTGTGTTTCAACTTGCTTTTCCACCTTTTCCACGTAACTTACCTGCTCAACAGGTTGAGTTATTCCTTCAGGTATAAGTGGATGTTCAATTTCCTTACCTACGGCAGGCATACTTCTACTATACCTTAAAAGTCGAGTCCAGAAACAGCCAATACACCCTTGTCGTATGGGTGTTTTATTTTCTTCATTTCCGTCACCAGATCCGCAATTTCTTTTATCTCCCGAGGACAGTCATGTCCCGTTAAAACAACATGTGTTTTATCTCTCATCTTGACTATCTCTAAAACATCCTCTATGGTTAAAAGTCTGTCATTTACCGCTCTTAATACTTCATCAAGCACTAAAAGATCCACCATACCCCCAGTACCCTCTTTTCCAAACAAAACACTCTTTGCTAATAAAATACCAGATATAGCCGCATTTTTATGCCCATCTGGGGTATCGTGATCTATCGGACCACCATAAAATCCTTTTCCTATCCAGTACATCTTCAAATCATTTTGAAATGTCTTTGGAAGTTTCATCTCTGAAATTTTCCAAGATTTTTCTTTATACCAAGAAATCCAGACTACTTTTTTTTTGTTTAAAAGCATTCGCACAGTTACTCCTAAAGCTGCGCTAGTTTTCCCCTTTCCATATCCTTCAAAAACATAAACCAAGCCTTCTTTGATCTTCATATAAAAATAATACACCTCATCCCCAAAAAATAGTTTTGTAATATACAAAACACACTCAAATATATAAAAAACTATAGTGTCTAGACACTGTCGTTCAACCAATCCTTAACCAAAAAATGATGCCATTATCAAAAAACAAAAAAAGATTGATACAAAGCGAAAAAAACCATAAAACCACCTCTTAGCAATGTCAACAAAAGACTGATAGTAATCACAATTACCTAATACCATTAAATACTATCCAAAGAGACTTGTCAAATTACTCACCGATATCATCAAACTACATCATATCAGTTCCAAATATATCAGCATTTACTTGCACCGCAAGAGTAACATTTCTGACACCCTTCCTCCAAGACCAAACTAGCCTGTCCACACTCAGGGCAAAGGTCCCCTTTCTTAATCTTTAAAGGTAGCTCTTGTTGCGTTGCCAGTAGTTCTGGTTTACTCTCACTAATCACCGCCGGTATACTCTCATCTACCCTTACATACTCACGTAACACCTTTGCCACTCCATCAGCCAGACTTCTTACTCTGTTATTTCCAAACCCCACACTATCTGCTCCGCCGATTCCCGACAACTGATCAACTACTGCTTCAGCTACTGCCTTAGCCGGATACTGAGAAGGAACCCTAAGAGACAATGAAATCAGTCTTCCAATAGCTTCGGCATCTGCCATCACGTGTGATCCTGCCTTACCTACATTTATAAAAACCTCAAAAGGATTCCCTTGTTCGTCAGCATTGATCACTACAAAGGCAGTACCTACCGGTGTCTGTATCTTGTATGTGTTTCCCTGCAATTTACTTGGTCTCACTCGCATATCTACAGTTTCTACTTCTTTCTCGACCATCATTTCTTCTTTCTTCGTACCCACATTCAAAACTTGCCACTCCTTACAACCATCTCTATATATTGTAATTCCCATACAACCCAGTTCATAAGCCGACAAATATGCCTTGGCTACATCATCTACTACTGCTTCACTTGGAAGATTGATTGTTTTACTTACAGCGTTATCCAAGTTCTTCTGCCAAGCCGCCTGCATTTTTACATGCCACTCAGGAGAGATTTCATGAGCTGTCACCAATACTTTTTGCCATTTCTCTGGTACCTCAGAAACACCATGTACACTTCCAGTTTCTGCCACCTGAGCCATTAGCTTTTCACTCCAAAATCCCTCTCTTTTTGCTACCTGCTCAAAAGCTGGATCAGCAAAAAATAATTCACGATTAAGCGACTCGTCTTTCACCATATGTTTATAAGCCAAAGCAAACACAGGCTCACAACCACCACTTGTATTAGCAATTATGCCAATCGACCCTGTTGGAGCTATCGTGGTGATTGCCGCATTTCTAATCGGTTCTTCATCTTTAAAGATACTTTCACCAAATAAGGGAAAAGCGCCACGTACCTTTGCCAAATCCCGACTCTCTTGATGAGCGGCATCATTAATTGTCTTCATAATCTTCTCTGCCAATTTCAATGCCTCCTCTGAGTTGTACGGTACTCCCAAAAGATAAAGCATGTCCGCCCAACCACCAATTCCCAACCCCACTCTTCTAATTGACCTTACAGTGTCCCAAACCTGTTTCAAAGGATATGGATTAATCTCTATTACATCGTCCAAAAATCTTACCGCCTCACCTGCCGCTTTTTTCAGCTCTTCCCAGTCCACTACCTGCTTTCCATCTACTTCCTTCACAAAATAATTTAAGAAAATACTACCCAAATTACATGCATCAAATGGATATAGTGGCTGTTCTCCACACGGATTAGTACTTTCCACTGGACCCAAACTCGGCACTGGATTAGCCGCACTAGCGTTCACTCTATCTATAAAAATCATGCCAGGATCACCCGACTGCCATGCACTCTCACAAATAAGATCAAAAATTTCTCTGGCATTTTCCTGGCGCACCACTTTTCCTGAGTGTGGCTCAATCAAGTCATACATTCCACCCTCAGCAACCGCTTTCATAAAAACGTCTGTTGCCGCAACCGAGATATTAAAATTTGTCAAACCTCCATCCAGCTTACATGTAATAAAGTCGCGCACATCTGGATGGTCAATTCGTAAAATTCCCATATTGGCCCCTCGACGTGTACCCCCTTGCTTGATCTGTTGAGTGGCTTCATTGAACACTTTCATAAAACTAATTGGTCCGCTTGCCACTCCTCTACTTCTTTTTACAGCCGCCCCTTTTTGACGTAATCGGCTAAAAGAAAATCCAGTGCCACCTCCAGACTGATGAATAATAGCTTGAAACTTTATAGCGTCAAAGATGCCCTCCAAAGAATCAGGAACAGGAATCACAAAACATCCTGAATACTGCAAACCGTTATTCTTTCCTGCATTCATCAAAGTTGGTGAGTTGGGCAAGAATTTACGACTACTCATCAATTTATAAAAACTTTTTGCTGTCTCTGTGATCTCTTCGATCGAAGATCCAAAACGTGCCTCTGCACTGGCGATTGCAAATGACACTCGCCACATCAACTCATCAGGTGTTTCGATTACTTCTCCCTCATTATTTTTATCCAAATATCTTTCTCTTAGTACTTTTACGGCCTGAGTAGACCAATCCCCAGGAACTAGACTCTCTGGTATTGGTGGCATCTCCCCAACCTTTTTATTTACTTCGGCCATTACTTCTTCATAAGTCTCGGCAATAATCTTATCTTCTTTTTTATTCATATTTTGGTAAATAGTTGATGATACTGACATTTTGTTAATGAGTAGTTGTTAATCTTTTTGATCCAGCCACAAACTCTTGAAACTCACGAGCATCAGCAAAATCTAAGTAAACGCTTGCGAATCTCATGTAAGCCAAATCATCAATTCTCAGCAATCGAGACAGCACCATCTTTCCGATATCGCTCGACTTTATCTCCACCGTTTTTCTATTTAACAACTTCGTTTCAATCTCATCCACCAGATTCTCAATCTCTCCTTCATCAACCTTCCTTTTATAACAAGCTTTCTTAATTCCTTTTAGTAGTTTTTCTCTATCGTACTGCTCTACTTTACCGTTCTTTTTGATTACTTTCAAATCAATATTTACCACTCTCTCATGGGTCGTAAATCTTTTTCCACACTTTTTACACTCTCGTCTGCGACGAATACCATCCTCTCCAGGCAAACCTCGACTTTCAAGTACCGATGTATCTTCGTTGCAACAATATGGACAATTCATAATTAAACACAATATTTAGTGTCGGATATTATCATGTAACACTACCCCTAGTAATGCAACTGCCACATACCATATCACAAAACGTCATTAAGGCCAATCTCCGCAAATTCTTCTTCAATCCATACAAAAGGGCGGCTCTTCGCCGCCCAAACAACTTACTCTTCTCTTGGGGCAATCCACTCAGGCACTTCTTCAAGCATTATTGATAACATCCAACCTCCTAATGCTTCTTTATCTTCATGGTCAATATCAAAACTGCCCAACAAACCATGGAAACACCTTAGCTGCTTCTGTCTTTCTTCCTTATCTTCTTGGCGCTATTTCCAATTGGAAATACTTCCCCCTCTACAAAACAACTTGGAAGCATAACTGGACCAAGGGTTATCATTTTGAAACTCTCGTGGGCACAAACCCACTAATTCTTTTTCATTTGAGAGACCACCAAACGGTTGTGGTATTCCAGAAAATAAAATTTTCATTTTTTCAGAGTCTAAAATTAATCTCCCCTTACCAACTACAGAACTTTTTACCATCACTACCTCCTATTAAGTTTGAAAGTACCCTCAGATTATACATCTCTATCCCAAAACCGCCAAATTCATTCCCAACCGAGCCAAGATCGATCCAGCCACGTTTTCCGATTTTACTCTAATCCAAGCACCAATCACCCCACTTACCAAGGTTATCACCAAAGCTCCTAAAACCTCTATTCCTCCCGCTTGATAAACAAAAATCAATATCGGCAAACGAATTATCACCGCCATCAAGCCTACAATTATCAAGTTAAACCATCTTCCTTTTTGTATTTTTTCCAGATACCCGGCCACAAAACCACTAAAAGTAAGCTCTTCTGTCACAGCCGTAGCCACAGCCACCCCCATTAAATTAAAATCAAACTGAAAGTTTCCCCAGTTATTAAATCTCAAGACAACAAAATAACCTACTCCCATCACCAGTCCTAAAATCAAAGACTCTCCCCACTTTTTTCCAAACATTACTATTTTTTCTTTAAGCGCCAAATTCCACCAAAACAGTGGCACTAACCACAACATAGGTTTAAACCATAGCTCCTCAATTACTTCCGGTAAGCGAATAAAGTAGCGAAAACTTCCCCATATCAGTACCAGATATATATAGTAAAGCCAAAGTCGTTTCACAACTTCATCGTACCATAGCATATATAATGTTACCTATGGCTCTTACCAGAAAACAGCTTTTACGCACCATCGAAAAAAGCTTTCGCAAATGCACAAAGAATCGTCGCTCTCGTATTCTATCTTTGGTTTTTATTCTTGCTGGTATCTCACTTATCTCTCTTTTCTTTCTCTTCAAAGATGTTCCTAGTCCTGCCAAACTAATCAAAACTCCTGCTCCTATCAGTACTCAGATTCTTGATCGCAATGGCAAAATGCTTTACGAAGTTTACTCCGAGTACAAACGCACCCCCATTGCTCTAGTAGATATTCCTGACTATGTAAAACAAGGCACTATCGCAATCGAAGATAAAAACTTCTATCTCCATCACGGCATTGATCTCACTGGTATCATTCGTGCCACTTTCAATACTATTGTAAAAGGCAAACGTCTTGCAGGTGGATCAACCATTACCCAACAACTAGTCAAAAACTCACTTCTCTCCGACAATCAACGCACCATCACCCGCAAAATCAAAGAGGCCATTCTTGCCATAGCAACCGAACTAACCTACTCCAAAGATCAAATCCTCGAGCTGTATCTAAACTACACTCCTTATGGTGGTACAGCTTATGGTATCGAGTCAGCTGCCAACACTTATTTTGGCAAAAGTGCCAAGGATCTAAGTTTGGCTGAGTCAGCACTCCTTGCAGGACTTCCCCAGTCCCCCACTAGCTACTCTCCTTTCGGTGCTCGTCCAGAACTCGCCATTAATCGTCAAGGAGAAGTACTACGTCGCATGGTTGAAGACAAATATATTTCAGAAGAACAAGCCGAAACAGCCAAAAACGAAAAACTTGTCTTTGCAAAAAAAAATATTGTCATCAATGCTCCTCATTTCTCTTTAATGGTTCGTGATTCTTTGGTTCAAAAATACGGAGAGGATAAAGTAAACCTCGGCGGACTAAGAGTCACCACTACTCTCGATCTTGAACTTCAACAATACTTCGAGGCTTCCCTCGCAGCCGAAATGAAAAAAATCGCCAAACTAAAAATAAGTAACGGCGCTGCTGTCGTTACCAAGCCAAATACTGGAGAAATAATTTCCCTTATTGGATCAAGAGATTACTTCAATGATGATATTGATGGTCAAGTAAACATTACCACTTCATTCCGCCAACCAGGAAGTTCCATAAAACCCATTAACTATGCTGTTGGCCTTCTTGAAGGTTGGCCAGCCAGCACTACTTATCTTGACCTTCCCACCTGTTTTAATGTTGCCGGCCAAAAACAGTACTGTCCCAAAAACTATGACAACACTTTCCGTGGACCAGTGTCTATGCGCCTTGCCCTCGCCAACTCGCTCAATATTCCCGCTGTCAAACAACTAGCACTCAATGGACTAGACTCATTTATTGCCACCGCTTCAGCTATGGGCATCTCCACTTGGACAGACCAAAGTAAATACGGTTTATCACTCACTCTAGGTGGTGGTGAAGTCACCATGCTCGACATGGCCAAAGCTTTTGGTACTTTTGCCAACTCAGGTGTTACTGTTCCTCTAATCTCTGTTACAAAAGTCGAAGACTACACTGGAAAAATACTAGAAGAAATTGATACAGAAAAAATCGCCAATATCGTTTCTGTACTTCCCGAAAACTGGACAGATTTCTGGCAAAAACAAAACGAGCCAAAAGACGATTTATTACCCACAAACCCTCGAGTAACCCTTCCTCAAGAAGTCGCTTTTATTATTTCGGATATTCTTTCAGACAATGGTGCCCGTAGTGCCGCCTTTGGATCAACTAGCCAGCTTGTTATTCCTGGCCACACTGTCTCCGTCAAAACAGGTACAACGAACGACCTAAAAGACAACTGGACCATCGGCTTCACTCCAGACTACTTAGCAGTTACCTGGGTAGGCAACAACGACAACACTTCTATGAGCTATGTTGCGTCAGGGGTTACCGGTGCTTCTCCTATCTGGAATACTATTATGAAGAAACTATTAAAAGACATCAAAAATCGCCCACTAGTCCAGCCGGAAACTGTTACCAACTTTCAGGTGTGTAATCTTACCGGACTTCTCGCCCAACAAGAAAATCAATGCGAATCACACAATGAGTTCTTTATCGAAAACATCCTCCCCCTTGGTCAAACCGCTTACCCATTAAGACAACAAATCTGGGTCCGTCGTTCCGACAAACAGCCAATTCTTCCTGGAGACGAAACAGTTGATCGTGATCTTGAAGAACACACTGTTGTCTCTGATCCATTTACTCAAAACTTCTGTCTCGATTGCGTCTATCCCGTAGATGACAAAGGTAAAATCTCTTGGCCACAAACAGTAGTTGATTACTCCAAGTTCCAATACAAAAATGTTACTCCGAGTAATTATCTAAATCTCGCTCCAACCAATGCTCCGTAAAATCAGTTTTCTTTTTCTATCTCTTGCCCTAATCTTAACTTCAGTCACAACCTACTACATCTGGCGCAGCAATCTCCCTCTAGTCAGTCCGATTGCCCTTATTGATAGTCTCATCGGCAACTCTCCAGCAATCAAATCAGACAAGGTTGTTTACGGTTTCTTTCCTTACTGGAATCTAAAGTACTCCGAAAAACTAAATATTAGTTCCCTTACTCACTTTGCCTATTTTGCAATAGACCTCAATGCTGATGGCACCATCAACAAAAAAATAAACTCAGTAGAAACAGAACCTGGATGGAACAAACTCAAATCAAAAGACACCAGCAAACTTCTCTATCAAGCCAAACTTCTTGGCCAAAAGACAGTTATCACTGTAACCGCTATGGAACCAGAAATCATCGAAGGAATCCTCAACTCTCCAGAAAACAAAGAAAGAACTATTTCTTCAATCATGTCTGTCTACAAAGACTATGACTTCGACGACATCAATATTGATTTCGAATACGTCACTGTTGGGAACCAAATACTCAGAGACAGTCTGGTAGATTTTATTTCCAATCTACGGTCAGCATGCATTTCTTACAAGAGTCACTGTCAAATAGACATCGATATATTTGCCAGTGCCGGTGAAAAACCCCGTATCTGGGATTTAAAAAAACTCGAACCTTTTGTCGACAAATTTATTGTCATGGCTTACGACTATCACAGAAAATCATCTTCACAAGCTGGGCCGGTTGCTCCTCTCAAAGGAAAATGTCCCACACCATACTCATATTCTGAAAAAAATAAGTGCATCGAAGAGGATATCATCACTCACCTCTCACTTCTAAGCAAGCAAATTCCTTCAAATAAAATTATTCTTGGTGTCCCTTTTTATGGATACGAATGGCAAACTGCCACCAAAGAATATTTATCCAATACCTATTCTGGTACAGGCGCCTTAGCTACATATCAGCGAATTCAAACTCTTTTTCAAGACTCAAAAATTTCTTCACTTTCAGCAGAATGGTCTAGTTCTACCTTAAGTCCTTACCTCATCTTTCAAAAAGACGACAAAATTTTCCAAATTCATTTTGAAAACGCTCAGTCTCTCGAACAAAAAATTAAACTTGTCGAGTCTGCCAATCTCGGTGGAGTTGCTATCTGGGCCTTGGGCTACGAAGGCGATTCCCAAGATTTATGGACTCCCATAAACTCTCTTTTTCGCCACTAGTCTTTTTATACTCTTGGATCTAAAATATACTTAGTTCGCAAAGTCCTGCCCTTTGAACAAATCAGCCTTCGACATGGCTCAAAAAAGACACTTTAATCAATCAAAGAATTTTTTATCATACCTTGGTAATCCCATCTTTAAAATTATTCTGTGGTTTGTTTTAGTTTTAGGTTATCTTTTTGTCTTCTTTTCAAAGCTTTTTTCTCAACCACTTCCTCATATTTCTTTTCCCAAACTCAAAATTCCTCGATTCGCACTTCCATCATTTTCTTTCCCCAAAGTTCATTTTCCCAAGATCATTTTTCCTCAACTGCCCTCTCTAAAAATTCAACCTGTACATTTTTCCTTACATTCTCCAAAGTTTAATTTTCCTCAAATAAAACTAGACCCTCACTCTCTTCGCTCACATCTATTCTTTTCTCTTGGAGTGATTATCTTTGCCTGTTTTGTTTATGTAGAATTTTTCTACGGTCTACCCAGCCCAAAAACACTCTCAGATTTCCCTTCCAAACTTACAACTCAAATTCTAGACCGAAATGGCAAGCTCCTTTACAAAATATACAAAGATGAAAATCGAACTTTAGTTACCCTTGATTCCTTGCCAGATTTTGTCAAAAATGCCTTCCTTGCTGCTGAAGACAAAGATTTTTACCATCACAAAGGTTTTTCTATCACCGGTACTTTTCGGGCTCTCTACAAAAACATCACTAACAACAAAACCGAAGGTGGTTCCACCATTACCCAACAGCTTGTCAAAAATACTCTCTTAACCAACGAAAAAACCTTAACCAGAAAAATAAAGGAATTAATTCTCGCTGTTGAAGTTGAGTTCACCTTCGATAAAAACAGAATCTTTGAGATGTATCTCAATCAAGTAGGCTTCGGCGGACCAGCCTATGGCATTCAAGAGGCCTCCAGACAATACTTCAACGTCGACGCCAAAGATCTTAATCTACCTCAAGCTGCTTTTCTTGCCGGCCTTCCTCAAGCACCTAGTAAATACTCACCCTTCGGTGATCAACCCGAGTTAGCCAAACAAAGACAAAAACTCGTTCTTACTCAAATGTTAAAACTAAACATGATCAGTGATGAAGAATATCAAAAAGCTTCCACTGAAGAACTCATCTTCAACTCGGCTAAGATTGAAATCAATGCACCCCACTTTGTCATGTACATCAAAGACATTCTCACCAAAGAACTCGGAGAAAGTATTGTCAGCCAAGGAGGTTTGATTGTTACCACTTCTCTTGATCTTGATCTTCAAGAAAAAGTACAAAACATTGTCACCTCTGAAATTAACAATCTCAAAAGATTCCAAGTCTCCAATGGATCAGCTTTAGTAACTAATCCCCAAACAGGAGAAATCTTAGCTATGGTTGGATCGAAAGACTATTTTAATATCAACGAAGATGGTCAGGTCAATCTCACTCTTGCTCTCCGTCAACCAGGAAGTTCCATCAAACCCTTAAACTACGCTCTAGCTTTTGAAAACGGCTATGGTCCGGGTAGTGTTATCGAAGATAAACCAATTTCTTTTAACTTGCCAGGACAAGAACCCTGGACTCCCAAAAACTATGATGGCAAATTTCACGGATATGTTACTCTACGTCAAGCATTAGGCAGCTCATACAACATTCCCTCTGTTATTCTTCTTTCTAAAAATGGTGTCCAAAACTTCGCCTCTCTTGCCCAAAATATGGGTATTACCTCCTGGAACAATCCTCAGCGTTTTGGCCTATCCATGGCACTCGGTAGTCTTGAAGTTAAGATGATCGATCTGGCTACTGCCTACTCCGCCTTCGCCAATCAAGGAATTTCTACTCCTCTTGTTTCCATCAAAAAAATCCAAAAATCAAACGGTGATAATATTTTTCTCTCCAACTGTCCCCAAAAAACAGAAGCCATAAACTCCGATACTTCCGTTATTGCCAAAGAAGATAGTTGTTCTCCTCATCAAATTATTTCTCCAACTACGGCTTATCTTATCTCCGATATTCTCTCAGACAACAATGCTAGAGCTCCTGCCTTTGGCACAAACTCAATTCTCAACATAAAAAAAGCAAAAGTATCTGTAAAAACAGGTACCAGCAACGATTTAAGAGATAACTGGACTATTGGCTACACCAAAGACTATCTTGTCTCTACTTGGGTTGGTAACAACAACAATGCTCCCATGTCTCGCATCGCTTCTGGAATCACAGGAGCTTCTCCCATCTGGGCAAAAATTGTCAGTACTCTTCTAGAAAACACTTCTCCGACCACTCAAGTATCAAATCCTCCAAGCGATCTCATAAAAGTATCCATCTGTTCTCTTACAGGCACACTTCCTTGTGAAGGCTGTCCCACTCGATATGAATATTTCAAAAAAGGTACCGAACCAAAAACAGCTTGTGATCCAAACAGAATTAAAGAAATTCTCAATCCCACAACCACTCCCTCAACTTCCCCCTCACCTCAAATATTGTAGAAACAAAAATCACAAAGTAATTTCTACATAGTTCTTTTTCTCTGGTTTATCCACGTTCTTATTCGTGTTATCCTTGCCTTTCATTTCAATTTCTACCGGTTCACCTCGAAAAATGCTTCCTATTTTTGGCGCCAGCCAAAATCCCATTGTTACTAGCAAAATAACCAGTAATGTCCAAAAAATTACCTTTCTTTCGGCAACTCTTTCTTCTCTAGACTTACGTTTTTTCTCCCGCTTTTTCTTAGGAGCTCCTTCACCATCGTTTTCATCATCATCACCGGGAATGTCTAGATCTTCCTCTTCTTTATTTCTTGGCATTTTCTTTCCAAACATCAGTATTTATTAAACTTGCTGGTTGTCTTCCCTCCAAAGCATCGTTCACATTGTCAACTACAATTCTTGCCATTGCCAATCGAGCCTCAACTGTAGCCGATGCAGTATGTGGAGTCAGCACAGTATTAGACAGTTCAAAAAACTCGACAGGTATCTTCGACTCATCTTCAAAAACATCCAAACCTGCTCCAGCAATCCATCTTTCCTTCAAAGCTTTAATTAACATTTTTTCATCAACTACTGCTCCTCGAGCTGTATTCACCAGTAATGCCGTTTTTTTCATTAGTTTAAGTTCTCTTTCACCTATCAGATGTCTCGTCTCCTCAGTCAGAGGTACCGACAAACTCACTACATCTGCCTGTTCCAATAGCTGATCCAGTGTGTGATAAACCACATCATACTCTTCTTCAAACTCTTCATCTCTATGACGATTAAAATAAATCACTTTCATCCCCAATGCTCCAGCCATTCTAGCCGTCCATCTACCAATTCTTCCCAAACCTACGATTCCCATTACCTTATCTTTTATTCCAGTACCCAAAAGCAAATCCGGTTCCCACCCTTTATATTTTCCAGACCTAATAAATCTATCACCTTCTGCAATTCTTCGAAAAAGAGCCAAAGTCAACGCAATTACTTCCTCGGCCACCGACTCTGTTAATACGCCAGGTGTATTGGTTACACAAATTCCTCTTTTTGTCGCTTCTTTCACATCAACATTGTCATAACCCACTGCATAATTACTTATTATTTTTAGTGATGATCCAGCAGCATCCATCACTTCAGCATCAATTTTTTCCGTTAATGTAGAAATTATTCCCGTTACTCCTTTTACTTCTTTGAGTAAATCTTCTTTACCAATATCTTTCTCGGACCACACTACTACCTGATATTTTTCTTTCAGTTCTTTAAGATATTTATCCAAAAAAACATGTGTCACAAATATTTTCTTTTTCTCCATAACTTAATTAAAGCACACCTAATGTTTCTTCCACCATTTTAAGTCTTCTCTTCAGCCATTTTTCCATATCCTTTTTGTATAGCAACCCTTCCTTCGCTCCCAATTTACTTACTACAGAACCACCATTTGCCAACCCCATTTTGAGTGCTTCTATATTACTTTTTCCAGATAATAATCCAGCTACCACACCAGAGACAAAAGCATCTCCCGCTCCGGTATCATCAACCGATTTGTTAGGATATGCCTCCATCTTAATCCACCGCCCTTTTTCAGTTACTCCCGCTCCATTTTTTCCATCAGTTATCATTACCAATCTACTTCCCGCCTTTATAAATCTTTCCACTAATTTTTCCTCCTCTTCAAAACCACCATTCCAAAACTCTGCCGCTTCCATTCTGTTTAGAATCAACAAATCAAATTTTGGTAACAACGCCTCCAATCTCTCTTTATTTGTCAGTTCTTTTTTTCCAGGATTTATTCCAATTTTTATACCATTATCTAAAGCAAAAGCCACTAAATCCTCCAATAAATCCATTTCTCCTCCCAAGCTCGATATTTGAATCCAGTCTGCTTTCTTTATCTCCTCCCAATTTATTTCGTTTCTTTCAATTTCTCCGCTTTCTCCCCGATAAGTTACAATTGACCTACTTCCATCCAAAGCCACCAACACTGCAGAAATACCTGTTTTACCCTTTGTTCTTTGCATAAATGACATGTCTACATCTTCCTTAGCCAACTGTCTAATCAACACCTCACTTAAATCATCATCTCCTACTCTACTTACCATTTTTACTGCCTCACCTAATCTATGCAAACCCACCGCAACATTTGTTCCACCACCTCCGCTTATCAAAACACCATCTTCTGCCTCAGTCTTTCCACCCAAAACTTCACACAATGCCACACCACCTTCAATTTGGTGACTCTTCATTACCCGTAAAGATTTCGATTTAAGAAGCACATCAACAACAGCTGCTCCAATTACTATCACTTTCTTCATACTTTCATTCTAAACTAAAAATTATCCTGCTTTGTTATAATTCCTCTTGTTATGCAAAGCTCTGCAATAATCACTGTTTTTGGAGTTCTCTTTATTGTCTTAATCCTTGTCTATCGCATTCAAGCCTTACACACAAAAAAAATCTGGAATCTCTCAATTCAACAAATAATTTTTCTTATTCTTATTCCGGGAATAGTATTCCCTATGATTTTTTCTTATCTTCAGTCCACTGTTCGCTTACCCAAAAGTGAGTCTTCCATAATCTCAGACGGCTTTCTCGTAAATACAATTCTCCTTTCGATAATGTACTCATACGGTGGCATCGCAATTCACGCTGTAACAAAAATGTTCTCAAATTATCTAAAAGAGAAGGATAGTGAAATAGCCCAAGTCAATAAATTCTTTCACCTGACATTCTCACATAATCTCGTATACTCAGGGATGGCCATCTCCTCTTTGGGTATTACCCTTCTCGAACTAAATCACATACCCAACAATCAACCAGCAAGTATCGGTTGGGGTATCTTTCGAGGACTAGTTTTAGGATTAAGTTTTGCCATCTTCATCTATTACTACACCAGAGCTTCTTCTTCAAATGAATATCGTGGTAGATGGGGAGACCTCAAAATGCTTTTTGGAGTGATATGGATTAGTTTTTCTTTACTGTTATACATCGTTCAAAAATTTGATATTGGTTTCTCAGAATATCAGCTACTTCTCCCCATGTTCTTATCATTTGCTCTCCTTGCTGGTCTAAGTTTGATACTGGTTATCAGAAGACTCAAAAATGGCAGTTTCCGAATAGAACTTACGAATAAAATTAAAAGAATTTTTTCAAAAAAATCCTCTCGAACACCCCACTCTTACTTATAAACAATCTCTGCCAATTTCTTCGACACCTCATCTGGGTTTTCATCTTGCCAAACATTTCTTCCAATCGCAATTCCAGCAGCACCCGCTTTCATCACTCCAGAAATTTCTTCCTCCAAATTTCCCCAGTCCGTTTTTTGTCCACCTTGTGCCAACACTCCCGTTTTCCCAGCCGCCCGAACAGCCCAAGAAAAACTCTCAGCATCACCTGTATATGGTACTTTCACAAAATCAGCATTCATCTCCAGGGCCAAACGTGCTCCATAGGCCACTACATCACGGTCATTTTCCCTCCCAGCTACCTTTCTACCCCTTGGATACATCCAAGCAATCACAATCATTCCCCGTTCATGTGCTTCATCTTCAATTCGCGAAAACTCTACCATCATCTGTTCCTCATACTGGCTACCAACATAGATGGTGTATCCCACCCCAATCGCCCCCATCTCCGCCGCTTTCTTAACTGTACATAGTTGTAATGACAAAGGCTCTTCTCCTTGAAAAGAAGTCTTCCCGTTTAGTTTTACAATCAAAGGGATTCCCGACTCTTTGTCATAATACCTTGCCGCTACTCCTTCGTGAAAAACTACCCCTGTAAAGTTTCCATTCTTGGCAATCTTCATAATATATGCCGGATCAACCGACTTCTCATCAAAGTCTACCGGACCATGCTCAAAGCCCTGATCATATGCCAGTAGCATTACTTTGCCATTTATTTCGATTCTTGAAGTATCAATCATTTATTATTTTTCTTATAACTTTAATAACACCATCTTTGTCTAGTCCATATTTTGCCAAAAGTTCTCCGGGGTTTCCACTTTCCCCAAAACAATCTTTCATCCCCATTCGTACCATCTTAGTCGGGCACTTCTCCCCTAGTACTTCGGCAATAGCCCCGCCCAATCCACCATTAACTTGATGATCTTCCAAAGTAATTACCTTGCCAGTTTTCTTGGCACTTCTCACAACTGTTTCTTCATCAAGGGGCTTAATTGTGTGTAAATTAATCACTTCTACATCTACCTCATCTTTTAGTTCTTCGGCAGCCAATAGCGCTTCATACACCAAACCTCCGCATGCAAAAATTGTTACCTCTTTTCCAGTTCGCAATACTTGCGCTTTGCCCAGCTCAAACGGCGTCGTCGCAGTTGTGAAACAAGCCGTCTTTGGTCTCGTCAGTCTCATATACACAGGTCCCTCATGAAGACCCATTGCCAGAGTTGCCTTCTTAGCTTGTTCGTAGTCCGCCGGCACGACTACCATCAAGTTCGGTAATACTCGTGTCATTGCTATATCCTCCAACGCCTGATGAGTGGCTCCATCAGGACCAACCGTAATTCCTGTATGCCCTCCCACAACTTTGACATTAGCATTGGTATAACAAACCGACACTCTCAGCTGATCCCAGTTCCTTCCAGGGCTAAACACAGCATAAGAAACAGCAAATGGAACTTTGCCAGACAAAGCCAACCCTGCCGACACTCCCATCATATTTTGTTCTGCTACGCCTACCTGCACAAATCTTTCAGGATATATTTTTTCAAACTCATCTACCTTCATGCTTTCTCCCAAGTCAGCCGTCACCACCACAACCTCTTTATTATTTTTTCCGAGCCACACCATCGCTTCTCCAAAACCTTCTCTAGTGGCTTTCCGTTCTACATTGATTAGATCATTTACTAAATTCATTTTATTTAAGTTCCCATAATGCTTTTTCTGCCTCTTCACTGTTTGGTGCTTTCCCGTGCCAACGGAAATTTCCCTCCATAAAACTGACTCCTTTACCGGCAATCGTTTTCATAATAATTGCTTTTGGTTGGTCAGGAAATAATTTTCCTTTTTCAAAGACGTCCAATATTTCCTCAAAATTATTTCCATTAATCTCAAACACTCTTAGGCCAAAAGAAGTTAACTTGTCTCGTAGAGGTTCAATTGACATTACCTCATGTAAGTTTCCGCTAATCTGTATCTCGTTTCGATCAATTACAAAGGTCAAGTTCCCCAAACCATACTTGGATGCTGTTTGATATGCTTCCCAAGTCTGACCTTCTTGTTGTTCTGCGTCCGACGATACACAAATCACTTTCCACTTACTTTTTTGCATTTTTGCCGCCAAAGCCATCCCCACAGCTACACTCACCCCCTGTCCCAAAGGACCTCCAGTGTTTTCAATCCCTGGTAATTGTTCATCATTGCTTCCAGAATAAACCACGTGCCTTACCGGATGTCCCTGCAATCTTGATCCTAGTTTTCGTAGTGTCTTCAGCTCTTCAACAGGGAAAAATCCTGCCAAAGCTAAAGTTGCATACTGCACTGGGCCATAATGCCCACACGAAAGTACTACTCGATCTCTGTCTTCCCAATAAGGTTCGTCTTTTCTGAAATTAACCAGCCCTCCAAAATATAGCGCCGCAAATAAATCTGCCGTTCCCAACGGTCCAGCACTATGACCAGACTCTGCCTCAGCCAGCATCTTAATTATTTCCACTCGAATCTCTCGGGCTTTTTCCACCAAATCAACCATATATCCATTCTAAACTATATCCATCCAACAGATTACCAGGCGTTAGCTTCTCTATTTAACAAACAATTTGACAAGCCATCCAAACACACTTCCTAATCTATCTTCAGCACTAATTTTATCCTGCAAACTTACATTTTGTTCAATTAAAGCATTAATTGTTTCTTGAACCATAGCAATATCTCCTGTATTAGTTAGTTGGTTTTTAAATTCAACCAATTGTTCAATTCTAAGCACATTCTGTGCCAATTGAGATTCTAAGTTTTTTAGAGCTTTATAATCCGTACCTATCAAGGCCTTAACAAATCCTCCTCGACTATCAATTTTATTTATTTGATCACGTACTTGATCTTGACTCTCTTTTTGCTCTTGAGCCAGTTGTTTTACTTGATCACCAATCCCTCCTTTTAATGTTTTTGCATTCAATATGTCTTCTACGCCTTTAGCTACCTCACTCATTTTTTCTTGAGCCATCTCACTTCTCATTGTTGCGCTAATAGTACTGTCACCTGCTTCTTCTTTTTCTGCTGTACTCACCATAAGTTGAGATTCTTCTCCTGCATTTTGGGTTTTAACTTGATTTTGATTCGCTACACCTGCTCCAGAAGTTGGACTTACTGTGATCTTAGGTGCTACTGCCCCTGTCCCAGTACCGGTGCCAGCTCCAGTTCCGTCCGACTCGCTTTTTGCCAATACCATCGGAGAAAACATAACCATCATCACCACCATTATCAAACCTGAAATTTTTTTCATAGTATTTTTATATTTATACTTATTCTATTACTTAGTATATACACTTCCACGACCTTGTCCATTTCCACGCCTAAAGTTATAAATATCGTCACCACTCCTCCACGGCAACACCTTCCCTCTCCCATCATACTGTTGATACAGTCTTCGCATTTGCCCTTGTTTTACCCAAACCTTATCAAAACCTAGATAATCAGCCAACCAACCAGAAATTAATACCGCTACGATAAAAACCAAAACAATTAACACAAAATTATTTTTATAGGAAAATTCAAATCTTTTTAGCAAAACTATTCCTGTCACTGTCCCCACAATAGCCAATCCAACTGCCCATAAAGGAAAATTATCCAACAACTGCTGATAACGTATCGCCCCCATTAGTCCATGAGTTCGCAAAGAAAAGCTAATCAAGCTCACCAAAAATACAGACAATACATATGTTCCAATTACCCCCAATACCAAAGCAACCGATCCGACAACAAACATCCACTTAGGTCTCATTTTTAATTGACCTCTCTCAATCTTCGACATGACTTCTTTTGTAATATCTATTTTATTTTTTGACATATACTTTTCATTAATATTTTGGCTCTATTTATTCGAGTACCCACTGTCCCTACTGGAAGACGTAGAATATCACTGATCTCTGTATAATTCTTTTCCTCAAGATAATACAGAACGAGTGGCTCTCTATAAATACCAGGCATTTTATTAAGACAAGAATGTGTATTTTCCATCATTTCTTTTTTAATAAAATCTTCTTCTATATCAACACCGCTATCAAACTCAACGTCCTCACCAATAGGAATTTGTTTCCTATTTTTAAGTACTTCATTCATCGCTTCATTGTGAACAATCCGGTATATCCAGCTAGAAAATTTTTTGTTCACATTAAAGCCATTTAAGTTAACATACGCTTTGATAAATGCATTTTGTACTACATCGGCAGCATTATGTTCATCCCTCAAAATATTTCCTGCATATCTGAGCAGTTTGATTTGATATCTCTCCATCAGCTCAGCATAATACTCTTTATTATCTTTTCTTACCAGCTCCACTACTTTTTCATCAGTTAAATTTGTAA
Organism: Spirochaetia bacterium; assembly: GCA_035477615.1. Classification (GTDB taxonomy): domain Bacteria; phylum Patescibacteriota; class Microgenomatia; order UBA1400; family MFAQ01; genus UBA2277. The sequence continues at coordinate 49,104 of DATIKJ010000051.1, forward strand.
GAGTATCCATATAATTACGTTTAGTTTACTCCAAAATCCAAACCGGCACCTTTAATATAGATGCCGGCTAAGACTTTGTTATTTAGCGTTTCTACCCTTACCCATTCCTTGTCCATTTCCCGAACCATTTCGAAGACCCAAACCTAGTTCAGTTCTAATCTTGTTAGCCTCTTCTGTTTTGCCTTGTAAGGCCAACTCGTGAGCTTCAACAAACTTTCCAAAATTACTTTGGTTTATCACCTGAGCCACTCTTCCATTATTACCCGCTACTAAGTTTTTCCAAGCATTGTAATCTTTATTTTCAAATGCTTTAGTCATTGCTTCATGACGTTCTGTTGTATAGTTTGGTCCTTGCACACTAGGGTCACCTCTGTAGGCTTCTGCCATTCTCGGTGTCAATAATGCTCCGCCCAAAACTAATGCCGAAATTCCTAAAAATACTGTTTTATTAATCATCTCAATCACCCCCTTTCTACCTTTAATACAAGACTGGGACCAATTTTCTTTCAATCAAAAAATGCCTTCTCTCCACTCCCATCATCCACCACTGGCTGTTCATTTTGTCGATGATCATCCATCACTGTATCAAACTCTTGTAGATACTGCAGAACCATCTCTGGTGTCGTCGCAATTCTATATACTCTCAAAGCTCCAGGTCGACTCCCAATCAACATATTTTTTACCAACGACTCCATAATAGAAAACCAAAAATCTCCATACAATATCAATGGTTTATGATGACCAAAATACAAGTAAGCCAAACCCCAAGCCATTCCAAACTCTGACAATGTTCCTGTCCCTCCGTTAAATATCACATACGCATTCCCAAGTTCCAAAAGTTTCATTGTTCGATCCACATAGTTATTCATGATCACTTCTCGATCCGCTTTGTTCAAATGATCTTTTCCTTCAAAGTTCTCAATAAACTTAGGATAAAAAGTTGCCACTGTCGAAGTACCTCCACCCTCATGAGCTCCTTCTGTCGCCGCCCTCATTACTCCAGGACCGCCACCGTTCACAATCTCCAAACCATTCTGTGCCAACAAACGAGTGACCTCTAATGTTTCACGATATAAAGAACTCTCAGGAGGACAGTCTGCAAAACCAAAAACTGTAATTGCCTTAATCTTTTTAAATGCCATAACTTAATGCTACTCTATGTTTTCTAATTTTCGGTACACCATTTCTGGATCTTCGGAATTAAGAATCTCACTTCCTACCGCATACTCCATCTTTTCACCTCCCGCACCTAAACATTTTTTAATATTCTCCTCATTCAGACCGCCATCTATCATAATCGTTACGGTTGAAGATAACTCTCTCACTTTTTTAATTTTCTCCAAAACCTGATTATCAAATTTTTGTCCTTGCGCCCCAGCCTTAACACTCATTAGCAACACCACATCAACTAAATTTACCCATTCATCTAAGCCAATCAAAGAAGTCTCCAAGTCATAAGCCAATCCTGTTCTCATACCAGCCTCCTCAGCTTTTGTAATAAACTCTTGTTTGTCTGTCATTTTCTCCACCTGTCCGTACACTACCGTTATTCCTGCTGCCACACATCGATCAATCCACTCTACTGGCTCTTCCACCATCAAGTGTGCTTCGATCTCTGCCATGGTATCTACTTCTAGCAGTACTTCGGGCGTAACCGTCTCCACCGGAAAAAACTTTCCATCGATAATATCCATCTGCACTTTCGGTGCAAAAACTCCGACCTTGTTTAAATCCTCTTCAAATTTACTGATATCTTTTGCGAGTACTGTCGGAATTATTTTATTCATTGAATCAAATTATCCAATTTCATAACTCGTCTTTTATAGTTCTCTCCACCATTAAAATTTTCTGTCAAAAATATCTTTATCATTCTTTCCACACTGACATTATCAATATAATCTGCCGGAACAGAAAGACAATTGATATTGTCATCCGTTCTTCCTCTTCGCACTGCCTCATCATCAAAAGCCAAGCCGCACCTCACTCCTACAAATTTATTGGCCGCAATCATCATCCCAAATCCATTTCGACAGAAAAGAATCACTTTATCATCATTTGTAATTGCCTCTTTTATAGCTGCCTTAGCATAATCTACAAAATCATCATCTTCCACCAACTCCCTTGCCCCAACATCAACCACTTCATAACCATCAGCCATAAGCCAAGCCTTTGCTTCTTCTTTTGTTTTAAAACCTCCATGATCAGCTCCAATTATTACGTGCATATATACAATATATCAAAATCCAAACTCAGCTTTCAGTTCGTCACTCATTAGATCTTTACTCCAGGGTGGATCCCAGACCAACTCCACTATTAATTTCTTCACTTCCGGAACTCCTTTTAAAGCATCATTAATTTTTTTATCGATCACTGGTGCCAGAGGACATCCCGGACTTGTAAGAGTCATCTCCACTTCCGCTTCACCTGCTTCATAACGCACGTCATAAATAAGTCCCAAATCCACAATCGACACACCAAGCTCTGGATCAATTACTTTTTTTAACGCCTCCCAAATTTTATCCTCCACCATCATTTTTTCATTCTAAACTCTGCTTCGATCAATACAAACACTCCCCAAATAGCCGCTGTCAAACCAACCAACATCCACTGAGTACTCGCTAGCCAAAGATCAGTTCCCAAAGCTCCAATCAAAGCCAAAACTACACACACAATTGAAAAATATATTAAAGTTTTTCCCATCGCTAATTTATCTTTACTTCTCATGCTTTCACCTCCCTTCTTATCTCGGCCACACGGTTTCTCCGGTTTCCGTATTAATAATTTTTATTGCTATCATCGGACAAGACTGTGCTGCCAGAAGTTTTTCCTCGTCACTATTTCCGTCCTGATCAATCAATCCAACTTTCCCGTCAGTCCCAATTCTAAAAGTTAAATTTGCCAAATCTACACACGAACCGGAACCAATACACTTATTTTTATCAACTACCACTTTATACTTGGTCATTACTGGTTCATCGTTCATTACCATCAGTTTATCATGCAAATCGTTCATAAAAAATCTGTACCTCTGGCACACCTTTTTTCAAAAGCAGTTCTTTAACTCCCACAATCATATCCGGATTGCCACACAAATAAGCTGTCATTTCTTTCCATTGCAAACTCATCTTTTCAATCGTCTCGCCCACATGCCCTTGTTTTCCTGGCCAATCATTTCCTGGTTTCGACAAAACAGTCTCAAAATGGAAATTTTCGTAATCCCTTTGCAGTTTATCAATCTCCTTTACCCAATAAAGATCAGACTCATACCTCATTCCCCATACTAGATGTACCTGACCCCGAAAATTCCTATTCACCAACAAATTATCAATCATTGGTTTTAAAGGCACTACCCCAGTTCCAGTTCCCACAAACAACAGCTCTTTTTCCGTCGCAAAAACTTCCTCACCTACTACAAATCTTCCTAAAAATCCCAACACCTCAACCGAGTCCCCAACTTTAAGATCAATAATGTATTTTGAACCCTCTCCCATTGGAGATACATCAATTACCAAATCAATCGTTTTCTTTCCCGGCAAACTCGCTACCGAATAAGACCTTCGCAAACCTTCTTTATTTACTTTCAAACTCACAAACTGCCCTGGTAAAAAAGAGACTACTTCTTCCAGTTCAATTCCTACCAACCAAGTCTTACCAGACAAACTGGTCTTGTAATTTACTCTACCTAGCATTTTCTTTGCACTCATGTCTTATCTTAACTCTAATTTAAAGCAATCCAAATTCCTACTGCTATTAATACTACTCCCATAACAAACCTCATCCATTTCGTATTTTTGTGTTCCCACTCTTTCATTTCTACAACCTGTCTACCACCAATCATCACCAGTAAAACCACAATCAAAGGTAAAATAAATATCAGGTTGTAATAGAAAAAATATCCCAGTACTTTTGTCATTTCCAAACCTGACCTAGCTATTACTGCGGTAGTTCCAATATACAAAGGTAACATACACGGTGTCGAAAACACTGTTGTCAAAAATCCAATCAAAACTGTTACTCCATAGTTAGTTTTTGCCATCAACTTTGTTAGTTTTTCGAATCCTTTCATACTCATTCTTAAATGAATCGGTAAATTTGACAAACACACATCCTTAAGCTGAATTACTCCGGCAATAATCAACACTCCCCCCACAATATATTTGAAAACACTCGCCAGCCACCAACGCTGAATATAATAAGCAAGTCCATAAAACAACAATCCTGTTAAAAGATACGTTACAAATACTGCCCCGATATATACTAAGCCTGTTTTCAAAACAAAGTTCTTTTCTTTTCCTCTTCGTCCGAAAACAATCAGGTATCCTAAAAAGGTTATCATCATTCCAATTCCACAGGGGTTCAACCCATTGGTCAAAGCAGCTGCCGTTAGCAACGATAAATTTATTTCCATTTAATATGTTTTAAGTAATTCGTTAACTTTAGCTACCACAAAATCAATCGCTATTTGTTCTCCATTTACAAAGATTGTTGGCGTTCCAGAAAGTCGTAAGCTATTTCCTAAATTAAGATCTTTTTGTACTTCAGCCATTACTTCACTCGAGTTAAGTTTTTCCTTAAAAACAGTTTCCTCCAATCCCAAACTCTTTGCATACTCTATCAGTTTGTCTTCAACTTTAACCTCAGTAGACCATTCCTCCTGTTTCTCAAACAACAAGTCCATCATCTCCCATTCTTTTCCCATGACTCTCGCTGCCTCCACTGCTCTTGCAGAAATCTGAGAATATCTATGAATTCCAAGAGGAAAATGTCTAAAAATCATCCTAACCCCCGAAGTACTATCCAAACTCTTCATCAGTTCATGTGCTCTTTTACATGCCGGACACTCCATGTCGGAAAAATTGACAATGGTTACTTTTGTTTCCCCATATTCTTTGATTAGCTTTGCTCCATCGATAAGTCTGTTTTGATCCACAATAAGTGATGTAGACTGACCAGCCATTCTTGACAATCCAAAAATCACAACCATCACCAAAAAAGCACTTCCAAGTAACACATTAAATATTAATCTCCAATCATTCATTCTTGTTCAAACACTCTTAATAATCCACGATAGGCGAGTGTTGCACACTTCATTCTTCCCGCATTTATCTCTCCTCCAAGCATTTCTACCACCCCATCCTCTCCAAATATTTCTAAATCACTTTTGTTCATTCCTACCACCTTTTCCGACAACATCGATGCCCCAGCTGTCGAGATAGCACAGCCTATCCCTTGCCACTTCATATCCAAAATTTTTCCATCATCCAATTTCACAAAAATTTTAATAATGTCTCCACAAGAAGAATTTACCTCATCAATTACTCTATCAGCATTCTCAATCTCTCCCTGATTCCTCGGGTTTTTATAATGATCGATAATAATCTCTCGGTATTCAGACATCTTAGGCAAAAACTTTTGGTACCTCTCTTAATTTTTGAACAAAAAAGTCAATTTCTTCTTTGGTGTTATATAGATAAAAGGTTGCTCTCACCATTGCACTCACTCCAAAATTTGCCACTAAGGGAGCCGCACAATGATGTCCGGATCTAACAGCAACTCCATAATTATCCAGTATCTGAGCCGTATCATGGGCATGCACGCCCACTACATTAAACGATATTACTCCTCCACGTCTTTCTATTTCTGGACCATATAGAATTACCAGATCTTCACTTTCTAGTTCTTCCATCTTTTCCAAAGCATAACTCATCAGTTTTTTTTCATAAACATGAACTTCATCCATGCCAATTTTTTGTAAATAATCCACTGCTGCACCCAGTCCCACAATTCCAGCTATATCCGGTGTTCCTGCTTCAAATTTACTCGGCAGTTCTGCCCAGGTTGCACTCGTCAACTTCACCTCATTAATCATATCTCCACCATAAAGAAATGGCTTCATTCCGTTTAATATTTCTTTCTTCCCCCACAACACTCCCACTCCCGTCGGACCAAGCATTTTATGTCCAGAAAAAACCAAGAAGTCTACCCCCATCTTCACTACATCAACTTTCATATGTGGCACCATCTGCGCCCCATCAACCAATATCAGAGCTTCAGATGACAGACTTCTCACCATCCTCACAATCAATTCCATTGGCGTCACTGTTCCCAACACATTTGACTGCCCTGTAAAAGCTACCATTTTCACTTTCGAGTCCAACATATTTTTCCATCCACCAATCACTACTTTCAAACCATTTTCTTCCATAGTTTTTACTTCACTATCATTAATCAGTTCTCCTTTTTTATCGATATCTACTACTCGAAGTTCAGCCCCTTTTCTTCTACACAGTTCCTGCCACGGAATCATGTTCGAGTGGTGCTCCAGTTTTGTAATCACCACCGCATCACCCTCATTTATATATTCCTCACCCCAAGAATAAGCTATCAGGTTAATACTCTCAGTTGTATTTCTAGTAAAGATTACTTCCTCGCTTCTTCCTCCAATAAAATTGGCCACTTTATTTCTTGCTTCATCTACTAGTCGGGTTGATTCAACAGATATTTCATAAACTCCGCGATGAATATTTGCATTTGTCTCACGATAATACTTATCTATCGCCTCAATCACCATCAAAGGTTTTTGGCTGGTCGCTCCGCTATCCAAATACACCAAAGGATTACTTATTATTTTTCTATGCAAAATAGGGAAGTCTGCTCTAATTTGTGTTACATCAAACATACTTAATTGTAATCCAGAAATCCTTTAATAATCATATTTTTTGCTTCCATTTCTCCTACACCCCGAGACTTCAAATAAAACAGTTGTTCTTCATCAATTTTTCCTACACTTGCCGAATGACTCGCCTTTACTCTATTAGCCTCAATCTCTAGTTCTGGTTCCGCCGTAGCACTTGATTTCTTATCCAAAAGCAAAATTTTCATTGATAAAAAACTATCCGTTTCCTGTGCCTGCTTGGCGATCTTTACTAATCCTTTAACTCTAACTCTCGCTCCATTCTCCGCTATACCTTTAATCACTACTCTACCAAAAGTATTTAGAGCAAGATGTGCTATCACCAAATTCAACTCATAATCTCCGGCATCCCTTGCCTCAATAACTCCCAGCCACTCCAACTTCTCACCTTCTTTACTCAACTGAAGTTTTATTTCGTGTTTTCCTGGGCTTTTTATTAAGTATTTTTCCATATTCTTTAGCCAACACTCCCTTCCATTTCTAAATTAACCAATCGATTCATTTCCACGGCATACTCCATCGGCACTTCTTTCATCACCGGCTCCAAAAAGCCATTAACCACCATGGCCTCAGCTTCATGTTCTGGTAAACCTCGGCTCATTAAATACAAAAGCTGCTCTTCACTAACCCGACTCACTACCGCTTCATGCTCCAAAATTACATCTTCCTCAAAAATCTTGTTTAGTGGGTAAGTGTCACTTCGAGAAAGATCATCCAATATTAGAGCATCACAAACCACCTTTGACCTTGCGCCTACTGCTCCTTTATTAATCTGCACCATTCCTCTATAGGTCGCCCTTCCCCCATTTTTACTTATTGATTTACTAATTATTTGTGAAGTGGTATTTGGCGCTAAGTGAATCATTTTTGCTCCCGTATCCTGATGTTGATCTTTTCCCGCCCAAGCAATCGATAGCATCTCCCCCTTTGCTCCTTCTCCTGCCAACACACAAGATGGATACTTCATTGTTAGAGCCGAACCCAAGTTTCCATCCACCCATCTCATTTCACCTTTTTCTTCTACCCAAGCTCTCTTGGTTACCAAGTTATATATATTTTTGTACCAGTTCTGGACTGTCGTATATGCCACTCTTGCTTTTTTCTTTACAATTACTTCCACCACAGCCGCATGCAAAGACGCAGATGAAAAAGATGGAGCCGAACATCCTTCAATATAATGAACTTTTGCCCCTTCCTCAGCAATGATCAAGGTTCTTTCAAACTGTCCCGCACTCTCACTATTAATTCTAAAATAAGCTTGCAAAGGAAGTCCTACATCAACACCGGCTGGCACATAAACAAATGATCCACCGCTCCAAACAGCCGTATTTAAAGCCGCCAGTTTATTATCTCCAGCTGGCACAATCGTTCCAAAATATTTTTTTACAATTTCTGGATAAAATTTCAACGCTTCATCCATCGATAAAAACAGCACTCCCTTTTCCGAAAGCACTTTCTTCAAAGATCCATAAACCACCTCCGAATCATACTGACCCTTTACTCCAGCCAGCATCTCTCGCTCCGCTTGAGGCACTCCAATTTTTTCAAATGTTTCCTTAACGGAAAATGGGACATCATCCCAAGATTTTTGTTCGGTTACTGCTGGCTTCAAATAATAGTAAATATCTTCAAAATGAATCGAAGATATATCTCCACCCCAACTTGGGCTTGGTTTTGACAAATATATTTTGTAGGCTGCCAATCTCTTCTCCAACATCCAATCAGGTTCTCCTTTCATTGCAGAAATATCTCGAATTACTTTTTCATCCAAACCTCTTTTCCCTTTATATGAATACTCAATATCATCAACCTTGTTCAATGTATAAGACTCATCAAAATCTCCTAGCTTTGCTTCTGGTTTTAAATCTTTCTTGGCGTATCTCATCACTCAGCTAATTGATATCCATTCTTTTCCAATCTGTCTACTATTTCCTTTCCTCCTCTTTCTACTATCACTCCATCTTTCATGACTGCCACTTTGTCAGGGTTTAAGTAGTTCAAAACCCTTTGATAATGAGTAATTACCAAAACACTCATTTTTTCTTCTTTAACCATCTCTGCCACACTCCTTGCTATTGTAGCCATCGCATCAATGTCTAGACCACTATCAATCTCATCCATTATCAATAGTTTCGGCTTCAGTACTCTCATCTGCAGTATCTCCATTTTTTTCTTCTCTCCACCACTAAACCCTTCATTGAGTCCTCTACCCAACAACTCAGGACTCAAACTCAATTTCTCTGCTTCTCTCTCAACTGTTTTTTTTAGATCCAGTGCTGACACTACTTTATCTTTATTCTTTATTCTCAATGCTGTAAGCAACATCTCTCGTACTGTAACTCCCGGAATTGCCACTGGGTGCTGAAAAGCTAAATAAATTCCTTTGTTCGCTCTCTCGTCCGGCGTCATCAATTGCATATCTTGTCCTTCAAAAGAAATTACTCCATCATATACTTCATATATCGGATTTCCGATTACTGTCGAAGCCAAGCTAGATTTTCCAGACCCATTCGGTCCCATCAAAACAAAAATCTCTCCCTCATTCAAAGACAAATTCACTCCCTTTAAAATTTCCTTACCTTCTACTTTTACTTTCAAATTTTTTATTGTCAACATTTTTTTGTTTATCTTTGCAAGGATTTGAGAATTATGACAATTTTCCACCGTTAAGCACTAAATACTTGTTTCTTACTTAATAAGATCCTCCAAGGTGTATTTTTCAAGCAATCTATTAATATCCTCAGTTAGCATTTCCATAAATCCCACTTGTCCACAACCACCCTCCATCGGACACTCAGAGCAATTAACTGGCTCTACTTCTCCCTCAATTGCCTCTAAAGCCTCTCTAATCTGAATTTCTTTAGGTTCATAGTTTAAGCCATAACCTCCACCCTTACCTTCACGACTATTAAGAATTCCAGCCTCAACTAGAGAAGCTGCAATTTTACTCATGAAGGCTCTAGGCATCCCCATCTCGGCTAGCTCCTTTAAATTGACACGGCCCTTCCGGCCCCTTAAAGCCAAAACAGAAAGCATTGATAAGCCATAATCAGCCTTTTTAGTTAGTGTAAACATATACTTGGACTATTATACTCCAAGTACACCGTTTTAACCACCTATTTCTTCGATACCGCTCCCTCAATCTGCTCCCAGTCACGCACCTTTCGAATCTTCAAATTTTTCTTCCATGCATTCTCAATCACCGACAAATCCACATCCAGTTCTTTAGCCAATCCCAATAAAGCTACCGTATCTTTTGGAAAACACTTTCCCCCAAACCCTCTTTGGGTCGTAATATCCAAATGTGAGTCATATATTCGTTTATCTGCTACCACCATTTTCTTCATTTCCCCATAATTTACCCCCAACTTTTCGCATAGATCAAACATCTCATTGGCAAAAGATACCTTTGTCGCCAAATATGTATTGGCCATATACTTCACCACTTCAGCCGTTGTTGGGTCTGTTTCAAATATTGGAGTCTTAGGAAAAGTCGCTCGATACAAATCTACCACCCACTGTTTTACCTCATTATTATCTGCCCCTACCACCACTCTATCCGCATTCACAAAATCCTCCAAGTAATTTGCCTCCGTCAAGAACTCCGGATTAAATACCATCCGAGGATACTTCAATTTCTTAATCAGTCTCCTAGTCGTCCCTGGAATAATCGTAGATTTCAACACAATAATCGGTTTTACTTTGTTCTTTTTCGCAGACGCCACTATCTCGGCCGTCACGTCTTCCACAATAGACAAATCGATCTTTGTGTACTCCTTGGTCATCGGAGTTGGTACACCTACAAAAATCACCTCCGATTTTTTAACCACTTCATCCAAAGAAAGTGTTGGTAAAAACTTATCATAAATATAAACCTCATTTTCCTCCTTAAATCCATACTCTACTGCTTTTCCAACAAATCCATATCCAACAATTCCAATTTTGTACATACTATTAGTGTAACACTTACAATAACCTTGTCAACTGTCTAAAACAATCCCATCTGTTGCTCCACCTTCTTAGGCTCTTCCCCTTTTGGATAAGAAAAATCCACTTCGATTTCTCTCAGCTCATTCCAATGATCTTTAAACCTCAATTTTCTATTTTTCAAACCATAGTCATACACTCCTTTGGTTACTTCTACATCCATCTCACAGTATTTTTTCAAGTTAGCTAAGCTCTCAGGATCTCCCTTAGTCCACCAGGAAACTGCCTCAGCTCCTCCGGCTATTTTTCCTTGTCCCAAAGTTTCTTTGGCTACAGAATCAAGTTTTACTCGATGTCCAAAAACGTCTTTTATAATCTTTAATACGTCAAAGTGATTAAGCTTAAAAAAGTTTCCCTTGTACACCCCATTCATAGCCGGCACATCAAAACCTAAACTGTTGTATCCAATAATTCTATCTGCCTCTTCAAACCAGCTCCACATTTGCTCAAACTCACTCTCCCAAAAACTTTTCATTTCTCCCCTAATTTCTTTGAAATCCCGATCAATTTCTCGTCTATAAGCCGACACTATTGAAATACCCAAGTCTTCCGGTTTCTTTGCATTTATCTCATCAAAAAATTTTTTCGTCTCAATGTCAAAAATCACTTCCACTCTTTTTCCATCACTACTCATGTGAGTTATTTAATCACCCTTCTCCCATTTGTGCATCCTCTTCTTTCCATATCTTCCAAAAAAGAACACTCCAAATCCTAATGCCAACGCCGGAATGTAATACTGCCAAGATCCAGCATCTAAAAGCTCCGACTCATCCGGCAACGCCGCTGGAGTTGCCACGGCTGCCGACACTGTTGCATTAAATCTCAAAGTAAAAGAGATACTCTGTGTCCCCGACGTTATTGTTATCAAACTATCCCCTTGATCTAAAACACTGGGTATATAGCTCCACACCCCACTCGTACTTGCAGTCGTGTAATTTAACGACGTTTTAATTTTTACTCCTACCTGTGCACTTGGAGAAGCCGTTCCCGACAAAGATGGTATTCCACCTGTATAAGTTACCAAACTGTAATTTGTTCCGAGAGTAGACTGTGTTCCTACACTAGTAAGCGTCAAATCATACGCCCATACATTTCTCACAAAAACATAAAGTCCCAACAAACTTATCAAATATATTAATCCTTTTTTCATATTAGATATCTATCTCATTATGCAACATCGGTGTATCAATTTTCACCCCAGGGAATTCTTGTCTCACCTTCTCTGCCAACACTAACCTCGGCAACTCTTCTCCATGAGTCAAAATTACATGAGACAAACCCTCCATTTTTCCAAGCCACGTCAATATCTGTCCCTGATCGGCGTGTGAACTCATTGTCTTAATCTCTTTTATTCTTGCTTTAACTGTAATCAAATTTCCCCAAATATTTACTGTGTCTGCTCCGTCTTTAATCTGTCGACCCATTGTTCCATCAGCTTGATATCCCACAAAAACTAACTGTGTTTTAGGATCCCCCAAAAATGAAATTACATGATGAAGTACTCTACCGCCAGTCATCATGCCACTTCCCGCCACAATTATCTTTGTTCCCATCAAATTTTTTATCTGTCTACTTTTTTCAATCGTGTCACAAAGCACCAAACTTGGAAAATCAAAAGGATCGTCTGTTTTTGCTTGAGTCTGTAGTTTTCGGTTATATAACTCTGGAAAATCTCTAAAAATCTCCGTCGCTTTTATAGCCATTGGACTATCCAAAAATACTGGCGTTTCTGCAGCCATCTTTCCCTGTTTTTTTAACTGATCAAATATATACAAAATCTCTTGAGATCTTTGCAAAGAAAAGGAGGGAATAATTACAGTTCCTTTTTCAGCTTCAGCTTCAGCAACAATTGCCGCTAGTTCTTCTACTTCATCTCGACTCTCATGTATCTCATCACCATAAGTTGATTCGACTATTGCCACATCTGCTTTTTTTACCCAATGGGTCGGTTCCAATAAAGGTTCTGGTGTGTTTCCCAAATCTCCACTAAATGAGATTAATTTTCCACTTTTAACATCACGGATAAGTACCGAGGCTGATCCTAAAATGTGACCTGCATCCAAAAGAGTCACCTCAAACTCACCTACCATAAAGGGCTTGTCATACTCAACCAGTTGTGACTGTTTCATTATTTTTTCCACATCTTCATCAGTAAAAAGTACCCCCTTAAGCTCTTCTTCTTTCGCAATCTTAGCTGAGTCATAAAGAACCAATTCAGTTAAAGCCTTTGTCGCCTCTGTCATAAAAATCGGACCTCTGAAACCATATTTCAGTAGTAATGGCAACCTTCCACAGTGATCTAGATGAGCATGGGTCAAAACAACAGCCGTTAATTTATCAAAATCAATATCTGGCTTTATAGTGTTCAACCCTGTCTCTTCCAATTTTCCTTGAAACATGCCGTAATCAATCATTACTCCCGTCTTCTCTCCCGTAAGAAAGTAACACGAACCAGTAACCATGGAAGCTGCCCCTAAAAACTTTATTTTCACTAATCCAGTTTATCAGACCTGCTTAATTGTTTTTTCAAACTTAAGACCGTAGTCTACTCCCTTTTCGACAGGGTTACGTAAAGTGCGTATGGCATGGTGTTGCTATGTGCAACCATACGCACTGCGTATCAAGAAATTTTCTCGCAGGAGAAAATATTCTGGCTGACGACAAAGGGTGTAGACGGCAGGTCAAGTGAGAAAAAAAGTTATCCCACTTTTGCTAGAATAAATCCATGACTTGCCCTCACTGTACCTCACCTCTATCATTTATATCTATCGACACAACCGATGGTCAAACACAAACTATCAACGAATGTCTCAACTGTGGTGGTCACTTTATTCCTCCATACATAGCAAACTTTCTCTCTGTCGAAACTGCCAAAAATATTGACTCGGTTCTTCCAAAATCAAAGATTGTTCCTGCCACTCACCCTGTTTGTCCTCAGTGTGGTCAAGTCATGTCTAGTATTAAAGATGATGCTGTTCCTGAAACTGTCACTGTCTTCACCTGTCCCAACAATCACGGTGATTTCTTTCCCAAAGGCCAGTTATTAAGTTTCAAAAAAGCTCAACAGGCAAAAATTTATTACCACAAACTCTGGGGTATTCCTCTAAAATCTGCCTTTGCTATCATCATTCCTCTTATTATTGCCTTTACTGCCATCTCTGTTATTCCAACAATTATTAAGCAAATCGGTACATCCCAAGAATCTCGTGTTAAAGCGGGCGATATTCTTACTGCTCCCCTCATCACCCCTGTCTCTAGTACCCAAGTTCTTATTTCTTTCTCCACCAAAAATCCTGTCATTGCTTCTATCCGCTTTACCGAAGGACTAGACAAAACCTTTACTCTTTCTGAAACAGCTCAGACCAACCATCTCCTTAGTGTTGACAGTCTAACTTCAGGTACACTCTATAAATATGTTATTACTCTAAATATTAGTGGTAAAACCACAACCACCAACGAATATACTTTTGCTACTCCTTAAACCAAGAAAAAGCCACCTGTCTCCAAGTGGCTTAAAAATATTACTCTCCTCTTCCGCAAGCTAATGCTTGCTCTAAATCACTAAATTTCATTCCCTGACAGGTGGCGTTCCAGACTCTGGAGTTATTTATCAGATTCAAGCGGCTACTTTCGAAGCGAACTTCGTTTTGAAAAATTCCGCCTTTAACAGCAGACCAATCAACAGTATCCACAAAATTCTTTCCCCGATAGATATTGTTTACACCACCATCAACTATGATGGTGTCCTCATCAATCACCGCCAAAGCGGCAACTTCTGTGGGGCCACCCACAAGATATTGATCACCCTGCCAAGGAGTAAAAACCTCTACCGGCAGATTTAAAAGCGCCCATCCATTTTTGACGAATAAAACATTCGTGATATTGCCATGTTCTGCCACAAAAATGGCAAAACAAGTATTCATGTATGATGGCAGCTTCCCAGTCGCATCTGCTACAAGTTCGCTCAACGATGCAGCGTTATCATATACATCCGCTTCAAATCGCGGACACTTCGGAAGCCAAGCCGGAGTCGTTTTTGTTCCTCCATCATCAGCCGATACGGAGGAGAACATGCTCGCCATTAAAATGGCCACTAAAACCAGGACATAAACAACTTTTTTCATTATCTCCTCCTCAGATTGAGAGTAATTTAAGGTTCACTTCGGGCTATATGATACCACGTTTAGCCTCAAATGTCAAGTTATAGGATGCCACTTCCTAATTACAAGCTATAATTAGCTATGCCCAAACGCATATTTAGCCCCTACGAGCTCAACCAGCTTCGCCAATGGATGCCCCATATCGATCCAGACTCCATCAGCACTAATAAACCTGTTGAGTACCTTACTGGCCACACTGAGTTCTGCGGACTCGATTTCTTAGTTACCCACGACACTCTAATTCCCCGTCTCGAGTCTGAAGAAATAGTCAATCTAGCCCTTCAATTTATTGATGATCATAATCTCAGCCACCCTGTAATTGCCGATATCGGTACTGGCTCTGGTTGTCTTGGTGTCTCACTTGCCGTCAAGCTCTCCAAACAACACTCTCCTTACTCCATCTTTCTCTCCGACATCTCTCCTCAAGCACTCAAAGTAGCCGATCTCAACACCCAAAAACTTCTTCACTCTCCCGAGAACATCTTTTTTATAGAGTCGAATCTTTTTGAAAATTTTCCCAATATCAAGTTTGATCTTATCCTTGCCAATCTTCCCTATATTCCTTCCCAAAACATCAAAGCTCTCGACTCTTCAGTCAAAGATTTCGAACCCAAAATGGCTTTAGATGGTGGTTCTAAAGGTAATCTTTTTATCAATGCCCTTCTTTCCAAACTTCCACAATTCCTCAATCGAGATGGTCAGGCCATACTTGAGATCAACGACACACACACCATAAATAGCTTTACCCTCCCAGCAGGAATCCAGCCAACTATACAAAAAGACTGTTTCAACAAATCCCGTTTTCTTGTATGTTCCTATTTATAGTTGCTTTTAATCTGGAAAAGGATATACATCGAAATTCCTGTTCCAATTACTAAATTCCCTAGATCAAATGTTATTAAACTGTACAGAGCCATCACCAGCCCAGAATAAAACACTAGTCTCCATGAAGATAACTGCCTTTTAAAAAGTCCCGGTAATGCCAATACTAAAAGCACTATGCTGGCAAATGAAATCCAAGAAGCCAAGCCATATCCATAAACATACCCATATCTATAATAAGCAGGGCTCATCAATGCACTTATTCCCAATATCCCCAATACCATCGGTATGCACATAATCAAAGCAACCACCACCAACCAAGGACTAAACTTTACGATAATTTCCTTCACTTTTACTGGCAAGGTTGGCATTTTTTTTACGAAGAAACTTTCCAGTTTCATCTCAAGTTGATTCAACATACTTCCACTTACTTTTTTCACCACCGGTTTCTTTTTTGCCATAATTAATTGTACACATTTTTTTATTTTTTGTAAAACAAATTACACCACAACTATCTTATCGTTCAAGCACTATTATTCCAAAAAAATCAACCGACAATCATAAATTTTTACTCAAACAGAATCTTTTATTAACTTACAAAAAATTCCTATGGTATATAATACCAACTTGCCTATGACCAAATCCAAGTTTACACAAATCAAAAAATTCTTTTCTCAATTTCCCACACAAAAGTTTTCCAAGGGAAAAATAATCATTAAACCAGGAGACAAGTTTGAAAACATTTACTTCATTAAAAATGGTTTTGTCAGAGCGTATACTAAGACCACCAAAGGCGAAAACACCATCAATCTCTTTAGACCATTATTCTACTGGTCTATCATTCACTTCATTTCAAAACACCGCAATGACTTCATTTTTGAAGCTATCACTCCAGTCGAAATTAATGTGGTTCCTTACTCTGAATTCAAGAAAATCTTCGAAAATGACAAAAAGCTCAACCTCTCCATTATGGAACTGTTTTTTAGCTCACTAATGAACTACTTTATCAACCAAGGTAACATCGTCAGTGGTTGTTCAGAAAACAAAATTGCTTCAGTTCTTCTTCAACTTTCCCAAGAATATGGGAATAATAAAAATGGCAAACTTACTGTCAACTTCCCTGCCACCCATAGAATAATCGCCAATCTAGTCGGTCTCACAAGAGAAACCACTAGTGTTCAGATGAGCAAATTTCAAAAAAAGGGTGTCATCTCTACCAAAAGAACTCAGTTTATAATCAACGATCTGGAAAAATTAAAAAAACTTGCCGGAAACTAATTTTTTTATATCTTTCATTACTGCTTCCGTCGCCTCTTCACCAGCTTCAATAGTCTCTTTTCCTTTGATAAAATCAAAATCCGCTATGTATCTCATTGATGGCTCAATTGCTATACTAGCTC
>DATIKJ010000052.1:0-3268 GCA_035477615.1 Spirochaetia bacterium
AGATCCAGAGATGCTGATGACATTCTTAAAGAAGTTGAAAGTCTCGCTAAGGAAGGATATAAAACTATCAATCTACTGGGTCAAAATGTTAATTCATATGGACTAGAAAAATCAGGTATCAACTTGAGAAAACTTTATATGGATAAAGAAAATTTTTCGATCAACTCTATTCCTTCCAACGAATCACAATACCAAAAACCAATCTCAACCCCACCATTTGTTTTACTTCTTCAAAGAATTAGTAAAGTCGAAGGCATTGAAAAGATCACCTTTTTTACTAGTAATCCATGGGATTTCTGGGATGAGTTAATCGAAGAAATTGCCTCCAATCCAAAAATTGATCGTTTTATTCATCTTCCAGTTCAGTCCGGTAGTAATCGTATTCTAAAATTAATGAATCGAGGATACACCAGGCAGTCTTATCTTTCTCTCGTCAAAAGAATTAAAGCCAAAGTTCCTGAAGCTGTTTTTGGGACCGACATTATTGTTGGTTTTCCTGGTGAAACGGATGAAGATTTTTTAGATACTTTAGATCTAGTCAAACAAGTAGGCTTCAAAGTCGCCTTTGTAGCTCGCTACTCACCTCGTCCTGGTACAGCTTCCTTTAAACTCTATCCAGACAATATCTCAGCCAAAATCAAGAAACAGCGTTGGGAAATATTGGATCAAATTGCCAATAAAGACAACCTGGCAGATCGACCACTAATTCCCTAAATATGACCAACAAAAAAAAGCAGCACATCGTCATTATTTGTGGGCCAACTGCTTCCGGTAAAACCGACCTGTCACTTCAATTAGCTAAAGTACTTCCCAAAGCGAATATGTTATCTGTCGACTCAAGACAGGTCTATAAAGGTCTTGACATTATCACTGGCAAGGATATTCCCAATAATCTTTCCAGTAAAATCAAAATACTCGGACACAATCTCTTTGCTCCAGATGAAATGGCCAACCTTGCAGAATTTACACGTTACTCAAAGAAAATAATTCATGACTCAAATAAAACAAGTACACCTTTAATAATTGTTGGTGGCACTGGTCTATATCTTAAAGCAATCACTCAAAATCTCTCCGACATTTCCATTCCTCGTAATCCATTTATCCGTCAAGAACTGGAAAAACTATCACTATCAGAACTTCAAAATTTTCTAAAAAAAGAAAATCCTGTTAAATACCAATCTCTAAATAGATCTGATTCTATGAATCCTCGACGTCTAATTCGCTATATTGAAATTTCTAGATCAAAGGCACCATCTCCCATAAAAAAAACAATTAACATTTCATTTCAGTGGGTGGGACTAATGCCAGATAAAAAAACAATAATAGAATCAATAAAAAAAAGAGTATTACAAAGAATAAAGACGGGTGCTTTAGACGAAGTCAAAAATTTATTAATAAACTATCCAAATAGAAATCTTCCAATCTACACTAGTCTAGGTGTCTCTCAGATAATTGAGTATCTCGAAGGAAAAATCTCTAAGAAAAAACTAATAGAAATCTGGACAAAAGCGGAAACAGACTATGCTAGAAGGCAAATTGTCTGGTTTAAAAAACAACCCAATATAGTTTGGTATGATAATAGTACAGACACAAGTTTATTAATTGATAAACTAAAAAATATATATCAACAAAATGCTTAAAAAAAGACACATACTATTTGATGTCTCCTCTGCCAGTATCTTCTGGGTTTTGTTTTCTTTGGCAATAGTGTTTTTTTTGATTCAATTACTCGACATAATTGCCTTAATTTTCACCGCCATCTTAATCACTCTAGCCATTTGTCCTCTTGTGGATTGGTTAGAAAAAAGAAAAATAAAAAGAGGTCTATCAGCTATGATAATTTTGCTTTCCTTTTTTGCCCTAATTGTATCTTTAACAGTCTCAGTAGCATCTCCATTATTTAGCCAAACTGAACAATTTATCCAAAAACTACCGGCTCTAGTAGAAAAAGTAAGTCCAATAAAATTTGACGTCAACTCATTTTCGAATGAATTAGTTAAAATCCCAAATCAAGTATTTAAGATTGCCATAGGTACTTTTTCTGGTTTTATTACTGTTTTTGCGGTTATTGTCCTTAGTTACTACATGACCCAAGAAATGCATAAATTAAAAAATTATTTTCTCTTTTGGTCTCCAGAAAAGGGCGAAAAATATAATTTAATTGCTGAAAAACTGGAGGTTGAGATTGGCCACTGGATAAGAGGACAAGTATTATTAATGCTCATTGTCGGTGTTTTAAGCTATCTAGGCTATGTCATAATTGGTCTTCCTTATGCAATAGCTTTAGGTGTAATTGCTGGAATACTGGAGCTTGTTCCTAATGTTGGACCCACTATTGCAACTATCCCTGCAGTTCTTGTAGGCTTCTCAATATCCCCAGCTCACGGCTTTGGTGCTCTTATTGTATCTATCGTAGTTCAACAACTAGAAAACAATCTTATCGTTCCCAAAGTTATGCAGAAAACCACAGGTTTAAATCCAATAATTACATTACTAGCCATCATGATTGGTTTAAAACTTGGTGGACCTTTATTGGCAGTACTTTCTCTTCCTGTAGTACTTTCTGCCAGAGTAATTCTTAGTCATATTAGACTTAACAAAATCACAAGTATCCCCGAAATTCGCTAACACCCTTTCGGGACTCCCGAGTCATAGTAAGCCGGATTCTGTCAAGGAGGAACATCTATCTAATGCTCGAGACTTCTGGGACGGAAAAGATACCTTAATCCCAATTCGTCGATTGCAGCGGGGCGGGTTACCACTTTCTTAGGATTACTCCTAAGAAATCTCTTGTAACCAAGAGCGTTTCACCTTTAATCGTCTCTGTGGCCCTATCGCGCCTCTCGAGTCACCTCGAAAAGAGCCAGGTTTCCCTGGCCACCCTATCTTTTAGCTGTCCGGACTTTCCTCCAAAGCCTTACGGCTTCGGCGTTCCTCACCAGCACCCGGGAGTACCAGTATTATACCAACCCCATAATGACATTGTAATTATGGGGTTTCAGTATAAGAGGCTCTGTACTCAGAGTGGCGTAGTCAGTTTCGTAACGAACCTGACGAAGGCGGGGACGCGCAAGCTCTTATATCAACCACAATATACATTGTGGGAGCAGAAAACTTGGTTGACTTAACAGTATTTTATCTATAAGATAGACCCATGAATACAAGTTTTGTTTACTCATTTGAAAACTCTCTTTCTCTAGCCTTCAATCAAGTTTTAGTTGGCATCATCAGTTTTATTCCTAGTCTACTAGGCGCGGTTGTATTATTT